>JBOFUD010000035.1:0-1775 GCA_051652385.1 Flavobacterium sp. | reverse complement strand
AATGCTGGTAGCGACCATTATGGGAGTCTGTTTTATTCCTGTCTTGTTCGTATTCGTGGAAAGAATTGGAAAAAAGAAACATCTAGAAAACAGCGTTGAACCTACAAAAACTGACAGCCATGAGGAATAAACTTAAAATTGGAGTGCTCGTAATGATCCTTTCTTTCTTACCGGTGAGTTGTTTGGTAGGGCCAAAGTATAAAGCACCTGAATTGCAAGAAGCAAGCAAATTTAGATTTTCACAAAGTGCAGATACCACAAAATCGATTCTCAATGTGAAATGGTTCAATATTTTCAATGATGACGTTTTAAAAGGTTTAATTAATGAAGGTATCGAGAATAATTTTGATTTGAAGACAGCTATTTCACGTTTAGATCAAGCCAAAGCCAATTTGGGATTCACCAAAGCCAATATTTTTCCAACCTTAAAGTATAATGCAGGCACGAATACTGCACAGACTATTTTTCAACCCTCCTCATTAGTCGGAAATCTATCCTGGGAAATTGATTTTTGGGGAAAGTTGCGTCACGATAATAGAGCGGCTCAAGATGAGCTTTTAGCTACTGCCGAGGCCCGGAAAACAGTGTTGTCTACTTTAGTTAGCGATATTGCTACATCCTATTTTCAAATGCGAGATCTGGACAATCAGCTAGAAATCACCAAGCAAACACTTAAAACGAGACAAGAATCTTATGTTTTAATTACCGACCGGTTCAATAGTGGGTACACTTCTGAATTGGATAAAGTGCAAATTGAACAGCAGTTAGCTATCGCAGAAGCGGCTATACCTAACATCAAAAGACAAATTACGGTACTCGAAAATACCATTTCAATTTTAATCGGGAAAATGCCTGGCCCTATCGCAAGGGGGAAAATGAACAAAGATCAGTTGACAGTGGGCGATTTACCATTATCCATACCTTCTTCTTTGTTGCAAAATCGACCTGATGTAAAACAAGCTGAATTAAAATACATGGCGGCTAATGAGCGTATAGGTATCGCCCAAGCGCAACGTTTTCCGTCTATTAACTTGGCGGCAGTTGCCGGATTTGGATCAGCTAGATTAAGCGATTTGTTTAATAATGGTTCCTTCAGAGACAATGCTTCTGTCGCGATTAGCGGTCCTTTTTATCAATTTGGTAAAAATAAACGCAATGTTGAAATCTTTAGACAACAAGCGTTGCAATCCAAGTTGAACTATGAGAAAACATATTTGTCAGCTATTGCTGAGGTTGATAATGCGATTCAAAACACTATCACATATAAGGAAGAATATGAAGCAAGAAATCGTCAAGTAGTAGCTGCGCAAAAAAACTATGATCTGTCCTATGCTAGATACTACAATGGATACACCTCCTATTTAGAGGTGCTCGAAGCGCAACGTTCTTTGTTCGATGCTCAAATCAGTTTATCACAATTGATGCAAAATCAATTATCTGCCATGGTGCAACTGTACAAAGCACTTGGTGGAGGTTGGACAGAATAGTGGCGTAGCAAGACAAAAAAAAACATCCGTAATCGCGGATGTTTTTTTTTGATAAAAATAGAAACTAATTAACACACTTCATTAAATGCATCTTTCAAGTTATCGGCAATCATTTCTGCGGGACGACCCTCAATGTGATGACGCTCCAACATGTGCACTAATTCTCCATTTTTGAATAAAGCAATTGAAGGTGATGAAGGAGGAAAAGGAAACATGTGTTTTCTAGCAGCATCAACCGCTTCTTTGTCTACTCCAGCAAAAACTGTAACTAATTGATCTGGCTTTTTA
>JBOFUD010000034.1:0-8062 GCA_051652385.1 Flavobacterium sp. | reverse complement strand
ATTGAACCCCGAGATGTTGCTAGTAAAAGCTACACACCGAATCCGGGTTTTAATGGATCAAACACGACAATTATCAACAATACTACTAATAATTACAATGCAGATGCCGGAAATAATGTTAGTGTCTGGCCTGTGGTATTAAATTTATTTTCTCCCTTCTTTATTCCTTGGCACTCTCCATGGCGATGGGGGTATTATCCTTCGTATTGGAGGCCTTGGAGACCAGTTTATTATCATGATTATTGGGGGTATAATCGTCGTTTTACCAATTATTACTATAGAACGAATGTTATTCGAACTCCCTATTATCGCAGCTATTATGCCAATAGAAGAATGTATTCTGCGATTGTTAGAAACAATCGCATCAATGGTTTGTATCGTTCTACTTACAACGGAAGGGTATATAAAAAACCGGTGTATCCTGGGTTGCGTCCTAATGGTTCTAATCGTCCCGGTGTCAATCGTCCTGTGACTTTGCCTTCTAATAAATATCCAAATAGGCCAGTTGGTGGCAATAGTAGCCTGAATCGCCCGACTACCTTGCCATCCAACAAATATCCAAATAGACCGGTTGGTGGTAATAATGGTGTGAACCGACCAACTACTTTGCCATCCAATAAATATCCTAATAGACCTGTTGGCGGGAACAATGGTGCAAATCGACCAACAACTTTTCCGTCCACCAAGTATCCTGCAGCCAATAGACCCGTTAGCCCTTCTACACGGCCAAGTACGCCCACAACTTTTCCTTCTACACGACCTGCGAATAATCCGATGACTCGGCCAACTTCTAGACCTGCAAATTATCCTATGGCTAGACCTGCTGCGAGACCTCGGGCAACTCCTGTTGGTAGAGGCACATCGCCGAATAGATCCGGTTCAAGAAGCAACAACTAAAATGACATCAGAGGCTCAAGGTTTATGAGTCGAGTTTTTTTACTTAACTTAATTTTTTAAACCTCAGCCATGGAGTTCTAATGCTTCAGAACTTAATTAGGATTTTATTAAAAACTTAAAATTGATATCGTATTAATTTTTGTAGATTTGCTCCTCAATAAAAAAAAATAAACAATGGAAAACGGAATATATGCTAAATTTAATACCTCTAAAGGATCGATTTTAGTAAAATTGACTCACGATTTGACCCCTGGAACTGTTGGTAATTTCGTAGCATTAGCGGAAGGGAATATGGAAAATAAAGTCAAACCTCAAGGTGTGAAGTACTATGATGGTTTATCTTTTCATAGAGTAATTCCAGATTTTATGATTCAAGGAGGTTGTCCTCAAGGAACGGGAACTGGAGATGCTGGGTATAAATTTGACGATGAATTTCATCCTTCTTTAAAACACGATAGACCGGGAGTTTTGTCTATGGCCAATGCTGGTCCTGGAACAAATGGTTCTCAATTTTTTATTACACATGTCCCAACAAGTTGGTTGGATAACAAGCATACTGTTTTTGGTCATGTTTTGGAAGGTCAAGATATTGTTGATGCGATAGCTCAAGGAGATCAATTGGAAAATTTGGAAATTATAAGAGTAGGAGAAGAAGCTGAAAACTGGAATGCTATCGAGGCTTTTATTGGTTTAAGAGGGGCGCGTATGCAAAAAGAAGCGGCGCTAAAAGCGGAGGCCGAGGCTGCTATGGAAAAACTTGCGGCTGGTTTTCAAAAAACAGAAAGTGGTTTGCGTTACCAATTTATTCAAAGAGGATCGGGAAAAAAAGCGGAAAGTGGAAAAACAGTTGCCGTTCATTATGAAGGTTCTCTTGAAAACGGAAAAGTTTTCGATTCTTCTTATCCAAGAAAAAAACCTATCGAATTCCGTTTGGGACAAGGTCAGGTAATTGAAGGTTGGGATGAAGGAATTGCTTTGTTGCAAGTTGGAGATAAAGCGCGTTTTGTAATACCATCAGATTTAGCGTATGGACCAAGTGGTGCAGGTGGAGTAATTCCTCCACACGCAACTCTAATTTTTGATGTAGAGTTAATGGATGTTAAATAACAAGATCTTGGGTGTTGCTTTTAAGGCAGCAGTCATTACTATTGTATAAATGAAATCTCAAAGCAGCAATGTTTTGAGATTTTTTTTGTAGTATTGAGTACTGTAAAAATCAAAAAATATGAATTCAGAAAATCAAACCCTGCTCAGTTGGCAAGAATTTGAGCGAGTAGAAATGAGAGTGGGTACCATACTTGAAGTGCACGATTTTCCTGAAGCTAGGCATCCGGCTTATCAGGTAACTATTGATTTTGGATCTGAAATTGGTATCCGGAAATCTTCGGCTCAAATAACCAAACGCTATCAAAAAGAAGATTTGTTGCACAAACAAATGATCGCGGTGGTTAATTTTCCAAAAAAACAAATTGGCAAATTTATGAGCGAATGTTTGGTTTTAGGCGCAGTTGGTGATCAAGGTGATGTGATTTTACTAGCGCCTGATTTTAAGGTTGCGAATGGTTTGCGGATTTTGTAGCTATTTTTTCAATCAATTGCTGAAGGATTTTCTGTCCTTCTTGCCAGTTTCCTAGGTTGGACTCAGTATTAATATGTCCTATAGGGCCACAATTTATAAATTGGCTCCCCCAGTTTTTGGCTAGTTCTTCGGCTCTTTTCAAAGTCATGTAAGGATCATTTTCGCTTCCAACCACGATAGTTGGAAAAGGTAATTTTTTGGTCGGAATTGGCGCGAAGTTCCAAATAATTTCAGGGGTGTGTATAGTGGAATCCACATCGGCGGGTGCTACAAGTAGGGCTCCAATAATGTTCGGATTTTTAAACGTATGAGCCCAATGTGCTACCAATATGGTTCCGAGACTGTGAGCGATTAGTATTGTTGGGGTGTTGGTAACGCTAATAGTAGTTTGTAGTGTCAGAAGCCAGTCAGCTAGTATTGGTTTGTCCCAATTGTCTTGTTTTATTTTTTTGATATTTGGCAGTTCTTTCAGCCAAATTTTTTGCCAGTGTCGCGGCCCTGAGTCTCCAAGTCCTGGAAGGAGTAACAAATTTGGTTTCATATTGATTGCGGTATTAAGGTGCTTACTTGTTTTGCTTTTTTACGCTTGATGAAGGAGTGACATCGATTCTGACGCAATCAAATGCATTAACATACGGTTTTACTAAGGCGGCCTTTTACTATTATCATGCAGCGTTTTTAGTTCAATAAATGTAGTGATTTTACTTTTTTCTAAAAAATTTAATCAAAACAATACGTTGTTGTTGGTTCTGATGGTTGCGGCACTCTTAGAAGGCTTAGTTGACTTACAAAGATATAGCATACAGCAGAAAGGCTCGTGAATTTTAATGCGGTAGGTGTTTAAAAAAAAAGATCCAAAAATCGAATGACTTTTGGATCTTTTTAAGTTTGTTTTTACAGGTTAAATATCGTCAAAATCGATATCGGTAAAAACGGATGTATTAGGGGAAATTTCGTTTTCTAGAGTATCGTTGATGAATTCGCGTTTGAAGTCTTTCTGGTGTCTTTCTGAAATTACTTCTTCGCCTTTATTATTTAAAATATAAGAAGTCATGTCTCCTAAAATTTCTTCAAAAGCAGCGAAATCTTCTTTGTACAAGTAGATTTTGTGTTTTTTAAAGTGGAAAGACCCATCCTCTTCGGTGAATTTTTTGCTTTCGGTAATGGTGATGTAGTAATCATCTGCCTTAGTGGCTCTCACGTCAAAGAAATACGTTCTTCTTCCGGCGCGCAGCACTTTGGAGTAAATTTCTTCTTTTTCTAGCATGTCATTTTCTCTCATAATTCTTTCGATCCTTTAATTAATAGCCTTCAAAAATGATGAAAAATTATGGATTAACCAACAATTAAAGTAATTCTTTTTCGGAAAGTTGTTTCAAATATAAGGCGGAATAATAGCCTTCAATGTTTACTAATTGATTATGAGTCCCTTGTTGAATAATTTTTCCGTTTTCAAGAATAATTACTTTGTCGGCGTTTTTGGCCGAAGAAATACGATGACTAACAATGATGGTGGTTTTGTCTTTGCAGATTTCGAATAAATTATTTAAAATAGCTTCCTCGGTTTCGGTGTCAACGGCGGATAAGCAATCATCAAAAAGTAAAATTTGTGGTTTTTTAATGATGGCTCGTGCAATTGAAACGCGTTGTTTTTGCCCCCCAGATAACGTGATCCCTCGTTCTCCTAATACCGTGTCATACCCTTTGTTGAAGCCTTCGATATTGTCATGTACCACAGCGCTTTTTGCTGCTTCGAATACCTCGCTGTCTGTTGCGTTTTCCTTGCCAAATTTGATGTTGTTTTTGATGCTATCAGAAAAAAGAAAGGCGTCTTGTGGAACAACACCGATACTATTGCGTAAATCATACAAGTTTAGTTGGCTTATTTCTTTGCCGTCGATAGTAAGTTGTCCCTGTGCTACGTCATACATTCTTGAAATAAGTGATAAAAGAGTCGATTTTCCTGAACCAGTGTTTCCTAAAATAGCTAAAGTTTCTCCTTTTTTTATGCTAAAAGAAATGTTTTGAAGTGCTTCGATTTGGGTGTCTTCATAGGTGTAACTTACATTTGAAAAATCAATTTGGCCTACTATTTTACTTGGATTGGTGTTTTTGTTTTGAATATCTGGGACAATTTTTAAGAATTCGTTGAGTCTCTTTTGAGAAGCTTCAGCTTCTTGAACCATTGAAGATACCCATCCTAATGAGGCCACTGGCCAAGTAAGCATGTTGACATACAAGATGAATTCGGCTATGGTTCCTATATTTTTTATGGTTCCGTTAATGTACATCATTCCGCCAAAATAGATGACCACTAAGTTGCTTATGCCTATCAATGCGAGCATTAAGGGTCCAAAAAGCGATTGAACACGTGCAAGATTCAAACTTTTGCTTTTGCTTTCTTGCGCCAGATCTACAAGATTGTTTTGTTGCTGGTTTTCGAGGGAATAGGCTTTGATTACTCGGATTCCCGAAAAAATTTCTTGAGTAAAACTTGAAATTTTAGATAAATATTGTTGAAAAATTGTACTCCTTGAGTTAATTTCTGAGCTTAGTTTAAAAATCGCAAAGGATAACAGCGGCAAAGGCAGTAATGTGTAAAGGGTTAGTCTAGGGGAGACGTTGTACATGTAAGCAATAACAATGGCAAAGCGAATAAAGGTATTGATGGAATACATGACTGCGGGGCCTACATACATTCTTACCTTTGAAACATCCTCGCTAATGCGATTCATCAAATCACCAGTTCGGTTTTGTTTGTAGAAATTTTGAGATAAATTTTCGTATTGACGAAAAACTTCATTCTTGAGATCAAATTCAATATGACGCGACATCACAATCAAGGTTTGGCGCATTAAAAATGTCAAAAATCCTGCTAATATGGTTGTAGCAATAATTAACAGTACATTATGCAGTAGCTCCTCCCTATAGCTACTTATAATCACTGTGGAGGCTTTTTCTACACTAGAGAGTTTGTCAAATTTTTCGATCGCATTAAGGGAGCTGCTGATCAGTTTTGGTGTGAATAGCGAAAAAATTTGGGCGATAATGGTGATTAATATTCCAAGTAAAAAACTGTATTTGTATTTTAAGAAGTATTTGTCTAAGTAGCGTAATTCTTTCATTTTTTGTGTAATTCGTACGAATTTATTTTTTATAGAACTTATTTTTGTGGCTAAGCTAAGGTTTTTGTTGTGGTATTCGTAATTATGATATGTTTAAAAAATTGATTTAATATTAGGTTATATTTAAATATTTTATATTTTTGAATCGAAATATTATCATATTTATAAAATAAAAACAATCTCTCGCTTATGGAAGCAACATTAACAGCTGCTAAGGAAATTCAAAAAATGGACCCTGTTTTTGGGCAAATCTCCTTTGATGACCATGAACAAATTGTATTTTGCAATGACAAAGATACAGGTTTAAAAGCAATTATTGGTATTCATAATTCGGTAATGGGACCTGCTTTGGGAGGCACCAGAATGTTTAATTACGCTAATGAATGGGAAGCGCTAAACGATGTTTTGCGTTTGTCACGCGGAATGACTTTTAAATCGGCAATTACTGGTTTGAATATTGGAGGAGGGAAAGCTGTAATTATTGGAGATGCTAAAACCCAAAAAACACCGGAATTGATGCGCAAGTTTGGCGAGTTTGTGCACTCGTTAAGTGGTCGCTATATTACTGCTGAAGATGTTGGAATGGAAACTGCCGACATGGATTTGGTTAGAGATGTGACGCCTTATGTAACAGGTATCTCTGAAGAAAGAGGAGGGGCGGGTAATCCGTCGCCAATAACCGCTTTTGGGGTATATATGGGGATGAAAGCCGCGGCGAAACAGCAATTTGGCTCAGATGATTTGTCTGGAAAAAAAGTTCTAGTGCAAGGAATTGGTCACGTCGGCGAAGCTTTGGTGGATTATTTGACCAAAGAAGGTGCGTTGGTAACGATTACAGATATTAACGAAGAACGATTGTATGAAGTAGGAAAGAAATACAATGCTACTGTTTTTTTAGGCACAGATGTCTATGCAGAAGCTGTTGATATTTATGCACCTTGTGCCATGGGAGCTACCATTAATGACGCTACAGTTCATAAAATTAAAGCAAAAGTAATTGCTGGCGCTGCCAATAATCAGTTGGCAAATGAGGTGGTTCATGGGGCTATCTTGCAGGAACGTGGGATTTTGTATGCTCCTGATTTCTTGATAAATGCGGGTGGAATTATCAATGTGTATGCTGAGATAGCCAAGTATGGAAAGGCCGAAATCATGGCCAAAACCGAAAATATTTACAATACAACTTTGGAAATATTTAATTTTGCTTTAGCTCACAAAATGACCACGCATCAAGCGGCTTTGACCATCGCACAACAGCGCATTGCCGAGCGAAAATTGGCGAATATTAAATAGGTTTTGTATCATACCAAGGCACTTCAATTATGAGAAATTCTCTTAGAACCATTCATTAGTTGCCGTGCTTTTTTATTTATCAAATAAATAACGACGCAAATTTTATTTTCAAGTAGGAAATCCGTAAATTTGCCAGCTAATTTTTAAAGTTCTTACACGGTGGTAAACAGAAGACACATTCGCGTTAAAGTCATGCAATCCATTTATGCAATCCATCAAAATGGCTCTGATAGTATTGAAAAAGAAGAAAAATTTCTTTTTTATAGTATCGACAGTATCCTTGATTTATATCTAACAATGGTTTCTTCTTTGTTAGAAGTTTGTAAAAAAGAACAAGTTTTTTTACACCTTTCCAGTCAAAAGCATCTTGCCACGGCTCAAGAACGTAATCCCAACGAAAAGTTTATCAAAAATGCTGTTTTTCAGATTTTGGCTGAAAACAACTCTTTGAGTATCGCTATCGAAACTCGAAAAATCAACAATTGGACATTGAATGATGATTATATAATCATTTTATTGAATGCGATTAAAGAAAGTAAATTGTATGCTAAATACATGAGTAATACGGTCAATACATTTGAAGAAGATAGGGATTTTATTGCAGCTATTTTTGAAGAAGTGATCGTGCCAAATGAAAAATTGTATGAGTATCTAGAAGATGACAAGTTAACTTGGATTGATGATATTCCGATGGTGAATACTCAAATTTTAAAGCAATTAAAAGCTTTAAAACCACTTGAAAATGATAATTTTAGAGTGCCAAAATTGTACAAGGATACCGAGGACAAAGAGTTTGTTCGCGATTTGTTCCGAAAAACAGTGTTGAATGAGAAAGAATTAGCCAAAGCCTATGAGGATAAAACTCCTAATTGGGACAGTGATCGTATAGCCGAAATAGATACGATTATCTTGAAAATGGCCATTTGTGAGTTCTTGAAATTTCCCTCAATTCCTGTAAAAGTAACTTTAAATGAATATTTGGAAGTGGCTAAGGAATATTCTACACCAAAAAGTAGTATTTTTATCAATGGAATTTTGGATAACTTGGTTAAAGAATTGACTGAGAGTAAGAAATTGCTAAAAGTAGGAAGAGGGTTGCTATAATAATCCTAACGCGAAGTTCAGAATCAAAACAAAACGTAAAATAACAAATTAAGATTATTATGGA
>JBOFUD010000033.1:0-3267 GCA_051652385.1 Flavobacterium sp. | reverse complement strand
TGGGCTACTGTTGGAAGCTGCGCGCAAATTGGCAAAAACGTTCATTTAAGCGGCGGTGTAGGAATTGGTGGTGTACTAGAACCTTTGCAGGCGGCCCCAGTAATTATTGAAGATGGCGCCTTTATAGGATCTCGTTGCATTGTAGTTGAAGGAGTACACGTTGGTAAAGAAGCCGTTCTTGGCGCCAATGTTTGTTTGACTGCCTCTACAAAAATAATCGATGTTACCGGAGAGGAACCTGTTGAAATGAAAGGTTTTGTTCCTGCTCGTTCAGTGGTAATTCCAGGAAGTTATACTAAAAAATTCGCCGCTGGTGAATTTCAGGTGCCTTGTGCTTTAATTATTGGGACTCGTAAACCTTCAACCGATTTGAAAACGTCATTAAACAATGCGCTTCGTGAATATGATGTAGCGGTTTAATTGAAAATTCCAAATGTTTTAAAAAACCCAAATTCCAATTAAAAATATGATTGGAATTTGGGTTTTTTTTTTAATTAAATGTGGCTATTATCTATTTGATGTTCTTTTGAAGTTTGATAAGTTTAGCATATTTCACGTACGAAAAAAAAGCTTGAATTAATGCAATGGACAAACCATCAATACCATTAAAAACGCCTTTTTTAAAGAAATAGCACCGAATAAAAGCCACCAAACCATTTAACACAGGCTTGAAACTATTCACTCTTTTACCTTGTTCGCACAATTGTTGTGCGTGCCAACTCGAATATTGATTTTTCTTCGAAATAATCTGAGCTAAAGAATCCCAACCGTAATGTAAAATATGTACTGACACTTTTTTCTCTCTTTGGGTGATGATTTTTTGATGCACTTTTGAATCAGAAGGATGTGCGGTTTGTTTGTTAAAGAAACGCACTTTGCTATCCGGATACCAGCCGGAAAAGTCGATCAACTTATCGGCTAAAAAATTCTTTACTCTAAAACTAAAAGCATCATAATTTCCTTCCAGATACTTTTTATTTAGAATAAAATCTCGAGCATCAGTATCTAAAATCTCATCAGCATCAAGATTTAATATCCAATCATTCTTACAGAAAGGCAAACCATATGTACGTTGTGGCCCATCGCCCAAATAGGATTGTTCCACTACTATTGCCCCTTTTTGTTTTGCAATTTCAACGGTTTTGTCTTTGCTAAACGAGTCCACCACAAGGACTTCATCACAAACCAAAAACAAAGCATCAATACATTTTCCAATGTTTTTTTCTTCATTGAAAGTAATCACCAAACCACTAATATTCATTACAAATTATATTTATTGAGCACAAAAGTATCACTTTTTATTTTATCGAATCATACGTTGGCACACTTCATAAATTTGTTTGTAATTTAGCCCCGAAATAGAATTTAAATTAAATGAGAATATTAGTCATTCAACAAAAAAGAATCGGAGACGTTCTGACCAGCACTATAATTTGTAACAACTTAAAAACAAAGTTCCCAGATGCCGTAATTGATTATATGTGCTACCCAAACTCGGTCGATGTATTACAGGAGAATCCAAATATTGATACCATTATCCCATTACCTACTAAAGTACGAAAATCAATTCCTTCTTTATTTAAGTTTATTTATCAAATTCGTCAAAAAAAATACGATGCCGTTATTGATGTTTATTCCAAATTAGAAACAAATCTAATTACCCTATTTTCTGGAGCAAAATACAAAGTTTCCTATCACAAATGGTACACCAAATTAGTATACAATTACACCTATGACCGTTTTGATGCGGTTGCATCCGAACACGGATTGGCAATCGAAAACCGATTACTTCTTTTGAAACCATTTATCACTGAAAAAATCACCAATGTAAAACCTAAAATATTTTTGAAAACATCAGAAATAAATGAGGCCCAACAACTTTTAGCAAAGCACAACATCAGCCTTGAAAAACCACTTATAATGTTTGGTATTTTAGGAAGCGAAGCCTACAAAACTTATCCTCTCGAAGGAATGGCAAAAATTATTGATTATACCGTAGCCCAAACCAATGCTACCATAATTTTTAATTACATTCCAAATCAAAAAGCACAAGCACTCGAAGTATACAACTTTTGTTCTAAAGCTACCCAAAAACACATTGCTTTTGAATTATACTGTACGGAATTAAGACCTTTTTTAGCCTTATTATCGCAATGCGAAATGTTGATAGGAAATGAAGGAGGCGCTGTAAATATGGCCAAAGCACTTGAAATTCCTACATTTTCAATATTTACTCCATCTGTACGAAAAGAAACTTGGCAGATTTTTGAAAATGAAGCCAAAAATGCTTCAATTCATTTGAAAGATATTAAACCAGAAATCTACGAAAAACACACCGAACAATACATCAAAGAGCATACTTTTGAATATTATGCGGAATATCCTTTGCCTTTAATGCTTTCAAAATTACAAAGCTATTTTCAAAACTATAAGCATTGAAAAACGTAGATTACAAAATGACAATTCCAGAAAAAGTACAATTAACAGTCATAATATTGACCTTAAATGAAGAACGTTATGTTAAATCATTATTGGAGGATATTGATTTTGCTGACGAAATAATTGTTGTAGACTCCTACAGCACCGACAAAACTGTAGAAATAATTGGAACTTTCCCGAATGTCAAATTAATTCAAAATAAATTTGTCAATTACACGCAGCAACGTAATTTTTCGCTAGATCAAGCACAAAATTCGTGGATTCTTTTCATCGATGCCGACGAACGTTTAACGCCTGCCTTAAAACTGGAAATAAGGGCTACTATAAACGACAAAAATGCCGTAAGCGCCTATTTAATCCATAGAATTTTCATGTTCAAAAACAAAAGATTGCATTTTAGTGGTTGGCAAACTGACAAAATATTCCGGCTATTAAACAAATCGAACTGTAGGTATAACGAGGAGAGAACCGTTCACGAAAAATTAATTGTAAATGGCGAAACTGCAATTTTAAAAAACAAAATCATTCATTATTCGTACGCTTCATTTCAGGAGTATAAATCAAAAATGCAATTGTACGGTGTTTTCAAAGCTAATGAAAAATTAAAAAAAGGACAAAAACCATCGCTCTTTTTCAAGGTTTTCCATCCGATTTACACTTTTCTGTATCAATTTCTAATCCGATTGGGCTTTCTTGATGGATGTAGAGGAGTAGTGATTTGTTACCTAAATGCCTACAGTGTTTACATTAGATATCAAGCCTTAGAAAAAATTACTTTTTCCAGAATTTAAGCTTCTTTTTTAAACGTTTCTTTCGGTAAAATCTTTC
>JBOFUD010000032.1:0-10197 GCA_051652385.1 Flavobacterium sp. | reverse complement strand
AGAAAAGCCGAATACCCATCTTAAAAACAAATGGTTGTACCCATCTGACAACTTAGGAAAACTAGAAAGAGGGGTGGAATTTGAGTCTAAAGTATACCTCCGCGAAAATTTTGATAAAGACTCGGATGATTTTACGATTATCTAACCCTTTGCCTTTCTAAGCACTTCATGAGTACGCTATTTAAAAATAGCGAATCAAGATCCAATAGCTCTAAAGCCGCTTTCCTACACCATACGTCTGTTCAGACACTATCCTAAACAACAATACTGTTACTGCTCCTAGCGTAACTCGCAAAAGCATCAAATGAAAAAAATACTACTACTACTATTCTTTTTATTAAGTACCATTACGTTCCAAGCTCAAGTAAAACTCCTCTCTTGGAACATCGAAAACTTTGGGCAATCCAAAGCTGGTAGTACTATTATCTATATCGCTAACCTAGTTAAAAACTATGATATCGTTGCGATTCAAGAGGTGGTCGCTGGACAGGGTGGAGCGCAAGCCGTTGCGAGACTAGCCGACGAACTCAATCGGAAAGGCAGTAAATGGGAGTATGTTATTAGCGATCCCACGAGTAGTAGTGCCTACAAAACCGAGCGCTATGCTTTTATTTGGAAAATGGCTACAATTAAAATAATAGGTAGGGCTTGGTTAGAAAAGAAATACCATCTAGAAATTGATCGAGAGCCTTTTTATGGCACATTTGAGTACCATAAAAAGCGGTTTACGGTAGTTAATTTTCACGCGATTACCAAAAGTAAGCAGCCGGAAACCGAGATAAAATATTTCAAATTATTGCCTGCTCAATATCCCAACTTACACTTAATTTTTGTTGGGGATTTTAATTGTCCACAATCCCACAGTGTTTTTAATCCCTTACGAAAAATGGGATATAAAACCGTGTTGGTGAATCAAAAAACATCCTTGAAGAAAGCTACCAAGGAGGGGAAATCTTTAGCTTCGGAATTTGATAATATGTACTATCCTCAAGGCGTTAGAAAAATAGGTGGAGGCGTGCTTCACTTTTATAGCGCTTTTAGCACTTTAAAAGAGGCTAGGCTAGTTTCTGACCATATTCCGGTTTGGATGGAGTTTTCACTGAATTGAGCGTAGGGTGGGTTGTGCGGATATCAAAAAAAATACGATATTTGCTATTATGAAAACAAAATGGATCGGTTTATTAGATTATCTGCAATTTCTTATCAAAAGAAATCCAGAATGATTGACAATTTTTTAAGGAATACTCTAGGTTTAATCTAAATTTTTTAAAAAATGCCACTATACCATCAACTCGGGAATTTCCCCAAAAAACGTCATGTCATCTTCGAAAAACCCAACGGAGGGTATTATTACGAACAATTGTTTGGTACTGAAGGATTTCATGGGCACGCCTCACTATTGTACCACGTACACCGACCAACTCAAGTTAAAGAAATACTGAAATCGTATTCGGTTGAGCCTAAAATTGCTATCGGAAAAAACATCAAATCGTTACTCTTGAAGGGATTTGAACTACAGCCAGTCGCTGATTTTTTAGAAAGCCGCAAAGACATGTTGGTCAACAAAGATTGCGTCATCGGATTAGCGGCTCCAAAAGAATCGCTCCGAAGCTATTTTTATAAAAATGCCGATGCCGATGAAATGATTTTTATCCATAAAGGAAGCGGAACGCTGAGAACGATGATGGGTACTATTCCTTTTGAATATGGCGATTACCTTATTATTCCCCGCGGAATCATCTATCAAATTGATTTTGATACGGCGGAGAATCGCTTGTTTTATGTGGAATCTTTTGCCCCTTTTTATACTCCAAAACGCTACAAGAACGAATCAGGACAGCATTTAGAACACGCTCCTTTTTGTGAACGCGATTTCAAATTGCCCACGCAACTCGAAACGCATGACGAAAAAGGCGATTTTTTAATTAAAATCAAAAAAGAGGGCATGATGCACGAGGTAGTGTATGCCACGCATCCCTTTGATGTAGTGGGTTGGGACGGCTACAATTTTCCTTACGGATTTAGTATTCACAACTTCGAACCCATAACGGGTCGCGTACACCAACCGCCACCGGTGCATCAAACCTTTGAGACAGCTACTTTTGTGGTTTGCTCTTTCGTACCTCGTTTGTACGATTATCATCCTCAGGCTGTTCCGGCGCCCTATAATCACAGCAACATCGATAGCGATGAGGTATTGTATTATGTAGATGGTGATTTTATGAGCCGCAACAATATCGAACAAGGTCACATTACTTTGCATCCAAAAGGTATTCCGCACGGACCCGCTCCGGGAGCTATGGAGCGCAGTATTGGTCAAACCATCACACAAGAGTTAGCTGTTATGGTCGATACGTTTCGTCCTTTAATGGTGACCGAAGCTGCAATGGGTCTCGATGACGGACAGTATTACAAATCTTGGGTTGAGTAATTTGATGATGTGCCAATTTGATAATTTGATAATTTTCAAATGGTCAAGTTTCTAAGCATTTTCTAATCAATAAATTTTTTAATTTTAAAAAGGTATGACTTTCAATGAGAAATATAAAGACAATGCGCTTTTAATTAAAACTTTCAATTTTTCACTAAAAATAATTGATTATACAGAAATCTTACATGAAAAAAAGAAATTTGTAATTGAAAATCAATTGCTGAAAAGTGGAACTTCAATTGGTGCCAATTCCAAAGAAGCTCAAAATGCTGAAAGTAAAGCCGACTTTATTCATAAATTAAAAATTGCCATAAAAGAAGCCGATGAAACTGAATATTGGCTTTTTCTTTGTGATGCACATTACTCATTTCCAGATTGCAAAGAATTATTAAATGATTTATCGGAAATTTTAAGAATATTAAATAAAATAATTTCAACATCAAAACTTAAATAATTAGACTATTTGAAACATTCCAATTAAAATAATTTTGGCATTTTCTAATTTTCATATTATCTCAATTTATTATGGCAAAAGAAGTACAATCCGTTGAATACGGACTAGAAAAAATATTCGAAGGCGCACAAGATTTTCTTCCATTAATGGGGACTGACTACGTAGAATTCTACGTGGGCAATGCCAAACAAGCGGCTCATTTTTATAAAACCGCTTTCGGGTTTCAATCGCACGCTTACTGTGGCTTAGAAACAGGCTCAAGAGACAAAGTGTCGTATGTGCTAAAACAAGACAAAATTCGTTTGGTGCTCACTACCGCGCTCAACAGCGAATCCCCAATCGGAGAACACGTAAAAAAACATGGTGATGGAGTGAAAATTGTGGCTCTTTGGGTGGAAGATGCGCGTAAATCTTTTGAAGAAACTACCCAACGGGGCGCAAAAGTATACATGGAACCTACCGTAGAAAATGACGAATTTGGTGAAGTGGTTCGCGCAGGAATTTATACCTATGGCGAAACGGTCCACATGTTTGTAGAACGTAAAAACTACACCGGTGCATTCCTTCCCGGGTTTGTAGCATGGAAATCGGACTATAATCCAACGGCTGTAGGACTAAAATACATTGACCACATGGTGGGCAATGTGGGGTGGAATCAAATGAATGTTTGGGTAAAATGGTACGAAGACGTGATGGGATTTGTGAATTTCCTTTCTTTTGACGACAAACAAATCCATACGGAATACTCTGCTTTAATGAGTAAAGTAATGAGTAATGGCAACGGGAGAATCAAATTTCCTATCAACGAACCCGCCAAAGGAAACAAGCGCTCTCAAATAGAAGAATACCTAGATTTTTATGAGGGCTCTGGCGTACAACACATAGCCATAGCTACCGATGATATTATCACAACGGTAACCGAGCTAAGAGCGCGAGGGATCGAGTTTCTGTCTGCGCCACCAAGTGCCTATTATCAAGCCATTCCGGAGCGCCTCGGAGAACACATGAGCATGATGAAAGAGGATTTGGCGGTGATCGAAAAATTGGCCATCATGGTCGATGCTGATGAAGATGGGTATTTGTTGCAAATTTTTACCAAGCCCGTAGAGGATCGACCGACCTTGTTTTTTGAAATTATTCAACGAATGGGAGCCAAAGGATTTGGTGCTGGTAACTTCAAAGCCCTTTTCGAATCTATCGAAAGAGAGCAGGAATTGCGAGGAACACTGTAAAATTAGGTTTTTTTTGCATTATCAAAAAAAATATCTAAACAGAATGCTAATAATATACAAATGTTGTGTTAAACTCATTTTTTTGGCCAAAAAACAAAGATGGCTGTTGTATCTTTGCAGAGCAAATGAGAGGGGTGGTTTCCTTTCATGGGTATTATAAATTTCATAATTTATAGTTTTTTGGTTAGTTAATAGCATAAAAACTCAGTCATTAATTTGACTGGGTTTTTTTGTTTTAATACATTTGGACTCATTTTTGCTAGAGAATTTCTTCAATGCTCAAATCATACAAAATGAGAAACCTTCTCTTCCTTTTTTTAGCGTTCTTTACGGTAAGTGCCGATGCTCAAAATGCATCTGCGTTTGAGTCGGGCGAATGGTTCAAATTCAGAATTCATTATGGCTTTGTGAATGCCGGCTACGCCACGCTCGAGGTCAAAGAGGCTGTGCTGAATCAAAAATCAGTTTACCATGTCATTGGCAAAGGCTTCACTACAGGGATGTCGCGCTTTTTTTTTAAAGTGGATGATTTGTACGAGAGTTATTTTGATAAAACAACTGGGTTTCCATATCAATTTGTGCGAAAAATTGATGAAGGAGGGTATACCAAGAATCAAGTGGGGTATTTTAATCAAAACACGAATAAAATACTCGTCAAAGATTTTAAACACAAAAACGAAAAAACCTTTTCAGTCCCCAAAGGAACACAGGATATTCTCTCTACCTTTTATTATTTGAGAAATTACCCCGCTATCGACCTGTTAAAAGTGGGGGAATCTGTTACAATCGACATGTTTTTTGATGATGAAACTACAAAGTTTAAGTTAAAATTCTTAGGGCGTGAAGATATTACAACTAAATTTGGCGTTATTTCGGCCATGATTTTTAGACCTTTAGTGCAATCAGGGCGCGTGTTTAAAGAAAAAGAAAGCCTAACGGTTTGGATTTCAAGCGATCAAAACAAAATCCCCCTGCGGATCAAGGCCGACCTAGCCGTTGGTGCGATCAAAGCCGACTTAGATGCCTACAAAGGACTCCAATACCCATTTAAAGTTAAATCAAAATAAGCGAATGATTATTTCAGAAAACACCGCATCCTTATTAGAAGATATAGATCAAAAATTCCAAGCGATTCAGCAGAAAACAACGACGCATTTAGAGGGTTTGTTGTGGTCTAAACCAATTACGTATTGGGATTATATTCAAACCGATGCCTTGTTGAATTTGCAAACCCAACGCACCACATTGCCCGATGAAATGGTCTTTATCATGTACCATCAAGTCAACGAATTGTTGTTCAAAATGATCCTCTGGGAAATGCAGCAAATTGCCTATTGCGAGAACATTCAAACGGTTTTCTTTACCGAAAGGTTAAGGAGGGTAAGTCGCTATTTTACCATGCTTACCACTTCTTTTGATATTATGGGAGACGGGATGGAAGTGGAACAATACATGAAATTTCGTAATACCCTCACTCCGGCAAGTGGTTTTCAAAGTGCGCAGTACCGGATGATTGAGTTCGCCTCTACCGATTTGATCAATCTTATTGATGCCAGATTTCGGGCGACCATTGACCGTAACACACCTTTTGAACATGCATTCGAACATCTGTATTGGCAAGCCGCAGGGAAAGACCATAAAACAAATGAAAAATCATATTTATTGACGGAGTTTGAAAAAAAATACAAGAAGGTATTTCTAGCCCAAATGACCGAATACAATACCATCAATCTCTGGCAGAAATTCAAACAATTGCCAATCGAAGATCAGCAAAATCCGGACCTAGTTAAAGCCATGCGGGAGTATGATTACACGGTTAATATTACTTGGGTGATGCAACATTTAAACACCGCCAAGAAATATATCGAATCCAGTGGACTCGGCGATGGCGAAGCAACTGGAGGGAGTGATTGGAAAAAATACATGCACCCAAAATACCAGCGAAGAATATTTTTCCCCGAATTGTGGAGCACTGAAGAAATTGCGAACTGGGGAGTAGAAGAATAAGCGAATGGGAGAAGCAACTCGACAGAGGTCACTAGCGGGTTTTTAAAAAGAAAATCTGCGTTGAAGCGGTAAACCAATACTAAGTCGTAGAGCACCACAACACCTCAAAAACAAATAATCGAATAAATAAGTAGTACATTGAAACGTTTCGTAATCCTTTTATTATGTGTCATTTCTTTTTTTTCCTGTGAAAAAAAAGAAGAAGTTTGGAGTGAAGTTAAAACAAAACCCATTCCTAAAAAGACGGAATTTGGATTTAATTATTCTGAATTTAATGTAATGAATGATACGCTACAAAAAGGCGATACGTTTGGTACCATTCTTCAAAAACAAAATATTGGCAGCAAAAAAGTGTTCGATATTGTCGCTCAAATAAAAGACTCTTTTAGCGTTCGATCCATTCGAAACAATAAACCCTACACGCTATTGCGCTCCAAAAAGAAGTCCAAAGAAGTGCTCTTCTTTATTTATCAACCCGATGCACGACAATATTATGTTGTGGATCTAAGGGATACCATAGCCAAAGCGTACAAAAAAGTAAAACCCATAACGATCAAACGCCGAACCATTGGTGGAGTGCTTAAAGGATCGCTTTCTGAAACACTGGATACCTATAAGGTCGAGGGAGGTTTGGCCTCGCGAATAGCAAAAATTTACGCTTGGTCCATTGACTTCTTTAAATTGAAAAAAGGCGATCGTTTTGCTATTACATTTACAGAACGATTCATCAACGATTCTGTTTACGATGGGGTCGACAGCTTGGAAGCTTCTTTTTTTGAATACAAGGGTAAAATTATTTATGCCTTTCCATTTGTAGCCAATGCCAACAACAACCGAATTGAGTACTACAATGAAGAAGGGAAAGGCTTGAAGAATTTCTTTCTAAAAACCCCCATAAAATTTAGCCGTTTAACTTCTCGATTCACCTCCAATCGTTTTCATCCGGTTCAAATGCGATGGAAAGCCCACAAAGGCACCGATTATGCTGCGCCACACGGAACGCCTATTACAACTACAGCTGCGGGTGTAATAGAGCAAACGGGCTATACTGCCGGAAATGGTAATTTTGTAAAAGTGAAACACAATGGTACCTACGCCACGCAATACCTACACATGTCACGAATCTTAGTGCGCAGAGGGCAACGCGTAACCCAAGGGCAGCCCATCGGATTGGTCGGTAGCACTGGTTTGGCCACCGGACCCCACGTGTGTTATCGATTCTGGAAAAATGGTGCTCAGGTTGACCCCTTGCGCTTAAAATTGCCCAATGGAGAACCACTTACCGGAGCGGCAAAGGATCGATTTTTTAAACAAATGAAGCCTTTAAAATGGGAATTAGACAGCATTGCCAATCTATAGTAACGCGCTCTAAATTATATCGTTTTCGTAATTTCTTGCGGCATTAAATAAAGCTTAACAAGCTATTTAAAGTTAATTGCTTAATTTTACAAACAGTATAATGTATTAAATAAAAGCACATGGCCTTACATACAATCAACCCAACGCACACAAAATCCTGGGATAAACTTCAAAAACACTTTTCAGAAATTCAAAAGGAAACGCTACAAGAGCTGTTTCAAAAGGATCACAACAGAGCAATTAAATTTAATGTTTCTTGGAACGATTTTTTAGTAGATTTTTCTAAAAATAAGATCAATCAAGAGTCTCTTTCGCTTTTAATAGAATTGGCAAAAGAATGCGGATTAGAAACGGCTATTACGGACTATTTTGGAGGAGCAAGTATCAATCAAACCGAAAACCGCGCAGTGCTACATACTGCCCTTAGAGCGAAAGCTGATGCCGTTGTGCTCGTGGATGGGGTGAACGTAATTCCAGAAATTTTTGAGGTAAAGGCCAAAATGAAAGCATTTACCAATGAAGTGGTTTCAGGAGTCAGAAAAGGATACACCGGAAAAGCATTTACGGATGTGGTAAATATTGGTATTGGAGGGTCGGATTTAGGACCTGTAATGGCTGTAGAAGCCCTGCAGTACTACAAAAACCACTTAAACCTACATTTTGTTTCTAATGTAGATGGCGATCACGCTAAAGAAGTGATCAAAAAATTACATCCTGAAACAACGCTGTTTGTGATTGTTTCTAAAACATTTACCACCCAAGAAACCCTAACGAATTCTGAAACCATTAGAACGTGGTTCCTACAATCGGCTACCCAAGCGGATGTGGCCCAACATTTTGTCGCGGTGTCGACCAATATGCAAAAGGTGACTGAATTTGGAATCAATCCAGATAATGTTTTCCCAATGTGGGACTGGGTAGGGGGACGTTTTTCATTGTGGAGCGCCGTGGGATTGTCGATTAGTTTAGCGGTTGGATATGAGAATTTCGAGGCATTACTCGAGGGAGCCAATGAAATGGATGAGCATTTTAAAACCACTCCTTTCGAAGCGAATATTCCTGTTCTCTTAGGATTGTTGAGCGTTTGGTACAATAACTTTTTCGACGCTGAGAGCGAAGTTTTAGTTCCATACACACAATATCTTCACAAGTTGGCCCCTTACTTACAACAAGGAACGATGGAGAGTAACGGTAAAAGTGTAGGGCGCGATGGGAATCCTGTGAACTATCAAACAGGAACGATTATCTGGGGAGAACCCGGAAGCAATGCGCAACATGCCTTTTTCCAATTGATGCATCAAGGGACAAAACTGATTCCCTCGGATTTTATCGGGTTTGTCGAACCTTTATATGGCGATTGGAATCATCATGATAAATTAATGTCGAATTTCTTTGCGCAAACCGAAGCTTTGTTACACGGTAAAACACCAGCACAAGTGCAAGCTGAATTTGATAAACTTGGACTTGCTGCCGATAAAGCAGCAGCCTTATTACCGTTCAAAGTATTTGCTGGAAACAAGCCGACCAATACGATTTTGATTCAAAAATTAACCCCAAAATCATTAGGCGCTTTGATAGCAATGTACGAACACAAGATTTTCGTACAAGGTGTCATTTGGAATATCTTTAGTTTTGATCAGTGGGGGGTTGAATTAGGGAAGCAATTGGCCAATTCTATTTTAGAAGAAATCGAAACCGAAGAAGTGAAAAAGCACGACAGTTCTACCACATTTTTATTAAACCATTTTCTGAAGAATAAGAAAAAGTAGGACTTAATAATTTACCTTTTAAAAGTCTCGAATGCTAATACTTTTCGGGACTTTTTTTTGTCAGTTGATTTATATCGTTTTTAACCCAGATTCCGCATTAGACTTCGTTGCGAAAGGGATTTATTCAATAAAAACAGGAGCTCACGGACTATTTTTGAAGATGTAAACAAGGTTCAGCGAATACCTATGAAAAATATAAGCCGATGAGATAATACTTTTGTATTTTGAATTTAAAAATGGGAGAACCAAGCGAAGCGTATCTTGAACTCCACTAAAAATAAACACTCGTGAAAAAAGTTCATGGTTTTGAAGAAGAATTCAGTTGTAGTAGATTTCTAATGCGGAATCTGGGTTAAAAGTGGAAGGTGGTGTAACTGTTGAATTGTTTTTGTTTAACCGCTAGCGCACACCCAAAAGCCCATCAACCACCACCCATCAACCGCCACCCGCCAAAAGCCACCCGCCAAAAGCCACCCGCCAAAAGCCATCACCCGCCATCCACCACCCGCCACCCACCACCCATCAATTTCCCACCCATTAGAGCTCAGGGAAAGGAAAATTTCACACCAAACCTACGCTATGTGCATAGTCAGGACGTCCAGGTATTCTTTTGCAAACGCAACCACTATGTTTTTTTAGCCTGCACTGAGGAATCGGAGTGTGGTGTAGAAAAAGGGCACCATTCGAGAAATTCATTTGCATGAAGTCCTTTGTGCCTTCGTGGCCAAAAAACACACGATCATTCGAAATTGTCCTTCGTGCCTTCGTGGCCAAGGCACCCAAAAAAATAACCATATAGAAACATAGAGAACAGTTAACTAGATAAAGAATGGATAGAAATAGGACTATTTTTCACATACTAAAGGCTAGGTGAAAAGGTAGCACGTCCAGGTATTCTTTTGTAAACGCAACTACTATATTTTTTTAGCCTGCACTGTGGAATCG
>JBOFUD010000031.1:0-12092 GCA_051652385.1 Flavobacterium sp. | reverse complement strand
GCCGCTTACGGGGTGTAGCGTAGCCCGGTTATCGCGCCTGCTTTGGGAGCAGGAGGCCGCAGGTTCGAATCCTGCCACCCCGACAAAAATCCTTTCTGAATCTCAGAAGGGATTTTTTTATATATATGGATTTTACCGTTTACATCTTACATACAAAATCTGCCGACACTTTTTATGTTGGTTATACCTCTATGACTATTGAGGATCGATTGCAGCGACATTTGTGCAATCACAAAGGTTTTACCGGAAAAACAAAAGACTGGGAATTGTTTTATTTTGAAAAGTACCAAGAAAAGCGAGAAGCTATCAAACGAGAGAATGAAATAAAAGGTTGGAAAAGTAAATCCAAAATTCAACTTTTAGGAAAAGACTGAACGGTTATCGCGTCCCGATGGTAATCGGGAAGGCCGCAGGTTCTCATTTCCGTTAAGCGGAATAGACTCTGCCACCCCGACAAAAATCCTTTCTGAATCTCAGAAGGGATTTTTTATTTACTGCTGTTTCTATAAAATCTATCGCGCTTTTTAAGTTTTTGTCTTAAAGCAACCAAAGTGCCGACTCATTTCGTGATTATTTTTTTATTATCTAATAGTCAAAACAAATACTTCAAAGCAAGTTATTATTTTTTTAAATCCTATTTTTGCATGTACTTTAAAAAAAATAAAAACACCATGTCAAATACTATCGAAAAAATAAAATGCTTAATTATAGGTTCAGGACCCGCAGGATATACAGCTGCCATTTATGCAGCTAGAGCCAATATGAACCCCGTTTTGTACCAAGGAATGCAACCCGGAGGACAATTGACCACCACCAACGAAGTGGAGAATTTCCCAGGTTACGTAGACGGAATTACTGGTCCAGAAATGATGATACAATTGCAACAACAAGCAGAGCGTTTTGGCGCTGATATTCGCGATGGTTGGGCGACCAAAGTTGATTTCTCTGGAGATATTCACAAAGTTTGGATCAATGATAGTATCGAATTGCATTGCGAAACCGTAATTATTTCTACCGGAGCTACAGCCAAATATTTAGGCTTACCTTCCGAACAACATTACCTAAAAATGGGTGGAGGAGTTTCTGCCTGCGCTATTTGTGATGGTTTTTTCTATCGTAATCAAGAGGTGGTAATCGTTGGAGCAGGCGATTCTGCCTGCGAAGAAGCGCATTATTTGTCCAAATTGTGTAAAAAAGTAACCATGTTGGTGCGAAGCGAGAAATTCAGAGCGTCCAAAATCATGGCGGAAAGAGTTCGCAAAACCGAAAACATCGAAATCCTTTTAAACCACGACACTGTTGAAGTTTTAGGAGACGAGCAAGTGGTTTCAGGAATCAAAGTAAAAAACAAAACTAACGATGAAGTCTATGATATTCCTGCAACCGGATTTTTCGTTGCTATAGGTCATAAACCCAACACCGATATTTTCAAAGATTTCATAACCTTAGACGAAACCGGTTATATTGTAAACGTTCCTGGAACTTCAAAAACCAATATTGCAGGAGTTTTCGTAGCAGGAGACGCCGCCGATCACGTGTACCGCCAAGCTATCACTGCGGCAGGAACCGGTTGTATGGCCGCCCTAGATGCAGAACGTTATATTGCAGCCAAAGACTAATTTTAGGAGCAGTAAAATCAGAGTTGATCAGGAAACAAAGTCCCGCTATTCGTTACAATCTTGCTATTTCTTTAAGAAAAATAGCAAGGATTTTCACTGCTATCGGGGCTAAAAGGAGGCACAGTTTCCTTTTTGTCGGCATCTTAAAATTTTAATAAATAAAAAAGTCCTTCTTCGAGAAGGACTTTTTTTATGGCCACCAAAAATTAATCTTGGCGGATTGAGCCACCCGAATTTTCGGTTATCTTGATTGTTTTCGGCGTGATATTATAGGAAATATTTGCTCCACTTGAAGCCTTGGCCTCAAGGCTAACAATCGGGTGCAACGATTGAATACTCCCCGATGAAGCCTCCGATTTTATGTCGTTTGTAAACATTTCTCCTGCATTAATAGTGCTTCCACTTGACGAATTTGCTTGCAAACTAATGGCTTTTCCTTTCAAATCAATACTGCTTCCGCTTCCCGAATCACAAATTACTTTTTCGGCTTCCACTGTCAAATCCAAGGATGCCGCGCTCGACGCATCAATTTTAAAAACCGAGGATTTAATCGTATTATTGCTAGTTACCGTTGCAGCGCTACTTGCATCAACACCTTCAATAACAGGGATTCGGACTATTACTTTTTTCGATGCAATGTTTATAAAGGAACTGTATTTGCAGCCAATAATTAGTTTGCCGTTTTCAACTTTGGTCGTGATTTCTTTTTGCAAATTATCATCGGCCTCTACTATAATTTCGACTTTGTCGGCTTGTTCAATAACCAGATCAATTGCGTTGCTGACTTCTATGCTTTTAAATTCACCAGTTACAATCCTTTTTTCGGTAGTAGTAGTGCCACTTCCTGTGATGGAATTGATATTCGAAACCAAGTTACAAGATCCGAAAAGTAACGCTGTTAGAGTAATAATGATGAATTTTGCTACTAAAGTGATTATTTTTACCATGACTATTCCGTTTTAATGATGATTCCGTCTTTGTTGATTTTTAATTCCTTAAAATCTTTATTCGATTTTATTACGGTGTCTTTTTTGATTGTAATCCCATCTTTGTTTATGGTTACATTGGCCGAATCATTGTTGTTTTCAACATCATTCCACTCGTTTTCATCTACAGGGCAATTTAAACATTTTATCTGAGAATTATTCACTTTGTAAATATAACTATCTGAACTGTAGTGTAAGTTAAAAAAATCATCATCTGATCGATCAAAATTTTGTACCGATGCATCAGGTTTTAACAAGGTACCTTCTGGTAAATACAAATACAATTCAACCTCTTGATCACGAAATTTGTTTTTTACATCAGTTAATAAATAATTGTCTAAATACAAATGATTTCCTTCAACTTTAATTCCATATTGAATTTTTTCTGCCCTGAATTTTGCGTCTTGAAAGGATTTTCCTTTAGCAGTTTTTTCTATTTGTAGGTAGGCCTTTTTTTCATCGGTATACAAAATTCTTAAGCTAACATTATTAGAGTAGATTAGTTTGTTGTTGGCTGAGTCTTGTACAAATTCAAATTCTGTGTGATCATTTATATCTTTTGTATAGTAATCATTGTATCTGAATTTTACGAATAAAGTGTCGTTTGTAGCCAAAGGAATCGTTTGTTTTTCAACTGTTTTTCCATCATAAGCTACTTGAGTGGCGGTTCTTACTCCAATAGAAATTAGAATGGCAATCGAGATTAACCAAATGGCTAGTAGGCTATATTTTGCAATATTCCCAATTGAACCGATGGTTGGCGACAATAGTTTGAATCCTAATAAGGTTAAAAAGAAAAATGGAATTCCAACCGCAAAAAGCATCAACAAACCAAAGCTCCAAATGGGGTAATCGGCAAAATTGCCAGCCTCAATAAAGTTTTGCCATGGAAAATCAATAAAGGCGGAGGAACCCAAAGTAAAAACACCAATGAACAGACTTACTAATGTGAAAAGCCCGGTTAAAATTAATATTATCCCCAAGAATTTAGCAAAAATTTTAAAAATGGTCATAATGAAATCACTCAACGAATTTCCCAGTTTTTCAGCTCCTGATTTTACTTGGTTGCCCATTTTGTCATAATCGGCATTTTTAAATTTGCCAGAAACAGAGTCAAATTCCTCACGAACTTTTTTTTCGATAGTAGAGATGGTTACCGGTTCTCCCGTCATTTCAAGTTTTTCTGAGGTAGTTACTGCTTCTGGAGTTACAATCCACAAGATGATATACGCCAAGATACCGGTGCCAAAACCAGCAAAAACAAAGATCAAGAACATAATTTTTAACCACACCGCATCGATCCCAAAGTAATGTCCTAAACCTGTGGCAACTCCGCCAATCATTCCTTTTTCCTTGTCGCGGTATAGTTTTTTAGTAGTTCTGTTGTGGTATTCATTGAATTTTTGTGAGGCAGTTGCTTCTTCATCAAGGATGTAATCTTCGGGTTGTCCCATTACGGCGATTACTTCATCCACATCTTTTAGTCCCACAACATGTTTCTCGCTTTTTTGCTTTTCATTCAATAATTCCGAAACACGCATTTCGATATCTTTAATAATTTCTTCTTGACCCGAAGATTGTGATAAGGAGCGTTTGATGGCTTCGAAATAACGCGTTAATTTTTGGTATGCATCTTCATCAATATGGAAGAACATTCCGCCTAGGTTTATATTTACAGTTTTGTTCATGACTATTGTTTTTGGTTGGTTATTAGGTTTACGGCATCAGAAAGTTCATTCCATGTGCCGCTTAATTCTGTTAAAAAGCTTTGTCCTATTTCGGTTAGTCCATAATATTTTCGTGGCGGTCCAGAGGTGGACTCTTCCCAACGATAATTTAGCAATCCGTCGTTTTTGAGTCGGGTAAGTAAAGGATAAATTGTGCCCTCTACTACCAATAATTTTGCGTTTTTCAAAGTGTCTAATATTTCAGAAGTGTAGGCGTCTTTTTCTTTTAAAACAGATAAGATGCAAAACTCGAGAACACCTTTACGCATCTGGGCTTTTGTGTTTTCAATGTTCATAATTTTCGATTTGAATTTTTGTTTGATTAAAACTGTTCGTTTTTTGATTACTTTCCATTTTTGGAGTTAGTTGAGATGATTCCTAGTGTGGATGAGACCACTATATACTGCTTTATAATTGATTATTTTATAAAGGGAATCGTTAGCGGGTACTTGTATTTTTCTCCATTTGATGTTTTTACAGCTGCAATGATGATTAAGAAAAATTCTGCGATTTTAATTCCGACAAATAGCAGTCCAACCATGATACCCAACGTTATGATTGTGATATTGTTTTCAAATAGGTTGCTGGTGAATTTAAAATCATGATGATGATAAAAATCGTTAAATGTCATGTTATTAAAAACAACAAAAAACAAAATTGGTAAAGCGATGGCAGCCATTATCAAAGAGTAAATGAGCATGCTTAGTTGAAAATTAATGGCTTGTTTTCCGTGATAATTTACAAATTCGGATTGGTCTTTTTTGGAAGTCCAAATTAAAATTGGGAAGATATAATTTCCAAAAGGAATTATATACTGGCTAAGTGTACTCAAATGAGTAAAAGTAGCAATGTTTTTTTCTGATGTTGTTTCCATGATTTAAAGTATATAGTAATTTCTTATGCAAATATATATCTAAAAGAAAGTATCTTGTATCGCATAGTAGTAAATGTTAACATATAATTAACAATTATAGATATGATTTTTTTGTTCTTATTTCTTTGTAATTAGGGAATTAGGAATGATGGAGGTGTTTGTTTGACTGTATAGTTATGATTTTTCAGCATAAAATTTTATATGTATGCATAGTATTTTTTTGTATTTTTACCCAAAAACCAACAACTAATGGAAATAAACGTATCGAAATTAAACCAATTCTTGCTTTTTAAATTGCCTTCTGCTTTTTTATGTGGGGTAAGGGTAAAAGCTATTAATGAAAAGCAATGTGTAGTAAGTGTAAAACACCGCTGGATCAATCAAAATCCCTTCAATTCGATGTATTTCGCCGTTCAAGCGATGGCGGCTGAGTTGTCTACTGGTGCATTGGTGATGTATCAAATACAAAAAAGCGGCAAAAAAATATCAATGTTAGTGGCTAATAATAAAGGGAGTTTTACCAAAAAAGCCACTGGAAGAATCACCTTTGTTTGTAACGATGGTCATTTGATAGCAGAAGCGATACGACAAACGATCGCAACAGGGGAGGGGCAAACGTTTTGGATGAAAGCGATTGCTACCGATGAAAAAGGTGATCAAGTATCTGAGATGGATTTTGAATGGAGTGTACGAGCAAAATAATAGATCTCTTAGAATAAAAAAATGCCTCTTACGAGGCATTTTTTTATTTAGTTTTTTTGGAAGAGCAGCATTTTTTACCTTCTGCCTTGCATTCTGTTTTAGTTTTGGTGGTCTCTTTTTTAGAGGTTGTTGTTTCTTTTTTTGTTTTTTCTTTAGCAGGAGTTTCTTGTGCTTGAACTGTCAACGCAAAGAATGCAAAAGCCATAAGTGCTGCAAATTTTTTCATGGTATTTTGATTAATAGGTTTTATTAAAATTGATTCAATCAAATATAGAAATATAATTTATGGCTACCTCAAAATATCTATTATTTAACAATAAGTGGCAAATGTGAAGGGTTTGTTTATAAAAATAGAAGCCAATCGCTACTACTTTTGTGTTTTGAATGTAAAAACGGGATACTTGCTAAAGTCGCATTATTTTAATGGTTGGTGTTTTCTTTAATTGCGGAAACTTCTCTTTTTAGTTCCAAAAGAATTTCTTTTAAACTTTCAATTTCAGTTACTGGTTGTTTGTTGTCATTTCGACCTATATTGCATTGAAACTCCCATATTTCTAAAATCTCTGATAACTTTACTTCATAAATGGGATAAAACTTGTTATCGGATTCTAAAACTAAAGTATTTTTTTTGTTTTTATTTAAACGTTTATATACCATACCTTGATTTTTAGTGATCAGTATATATGTTTTACCATCTTGTACTTGCCCAATATTTTCGACGTAACGCCCAATAATTATTGAGCCTTCTTCATGTGGTGGCATCGAATCGCCTTCGACAGGAAACCCACGATGTTTGCCTGATCCTAAAAAAGGTAATGATATTTGTTGTAAACTCTCGATGTATTCAGGGTCAGCATATCCACTCAAATAGCCCGCTTTAACTTTTTGTGTGACAATTTCGATACTATTATTGCCATTGGGTTCGATTTGAATGGGTAGAATTAGACGGTTGTTTTCTAAATGAATCAAATCCTGAATGTCTATTTTACGAATGTCTACAGACAATAATAAATCAATGCTAATATGAAAATGATAGGCTATATTTTTCAATATTTCATAGGGAGCTTCCGAGGTGCCATCTTCGTATTTTACGTAGCGTCCTCTGGTAATTTGTAAATGCTCGGCTAATTTTTCTTGTGAAATTTTACTCTTTACTCTTAATGCTCTGATATTATCTGAAAATAATGACATACCGAATTTGTTATAATTTATAACAACAAATGTAGTTAAAAAAGTTATTATCTGTGCTAATTTTGTAGCCAATAAAATTAAGAAAATGACACGGGCTATTGTACATCTGGATATGAATACATTTTTTGTTTCCTGCGAAAGAATTACGAATTCTCAATTAGAAGGTATTCCGCTGATTATTGGTGGTGGTGATCGAGGTGTTGTGGCTTCATGTTCCTATGAGGCAAGACGTTTTGGGGTGCGTTCTGCTATGCCTATTAGCATGGCGCTCAAGTTGTGTCCGCAAGCTAAAGTGATGAAAGGCGATATGGAGTTGTATTCAAAGTATTCTCAAATCATAACAGAAATTATTCAGGAAAAAGCACCTGTCGTTGAAAAAGCCAGTATCGATGAGTTTTATCTTGACATTACCGGGATGGATAAGTTTTATGGGAGTTATAAGTGGACTAGCGAACTCGCAAAAAGAATTACAAAAGAGACAGGCTTGCCATTAACATTTGCGCTATCAATCAACAAAACAGTATCTAAAATTGGTACAGGAGAAGGAAAACAAAAAATGAATCTCGAAATTCCAGAGCATATGGTAAGGCCATTTTTAAATCCGTTATCGATACAAAAAATACCTATGGTGGGAGAGGTTACTTTTAGGCTTTTGTCAAGAATTGGAGTGCGTACTATTCAAACACTTTCTGAAATGCCTGTAGAGGTATTACAACAAATGATTGGAAAAAATGGTATTGATATTTGGAAAAAAGCAAATGGTGTTGATAATAATCCTGTAGAGCCCTATACTGAGAGAAAATCAATTTCAACGGAACATACTTTTTCTCAAGACACGATCGATATAGTCAAATTAAAATCGATACTGCAGGGAATGGTTGAAAAACTCGCTTTTCAATTGCGATCTGAAGAGTGGCTAACTTCTACTGTAGTACTTAAAATTCGTTATGCCAATTTTGATACAGAAACCAAACAGTGTAAAATTGCGTACACCTCAGCGGATCATCAACTCACTACAAATGTTATTGAACTATTTGATAAATTGTATCATCGACGCATGAGGTTGCGTTTGATTGGGATTCGTTTTAGTGGTCTTGTACGAGGCACTTACCAAATCAATCTTTTTGAAGATACTGAGGAAATGTTGTCCCTTTATGCAGCTATGGACAAAATTAAATCTCGTTATGGTTTTGATGCAGTCATGCGTTGTGCGGGAGCGTCTTTTAAACCCAATAATAAGGATGAAATTTTAAAACGAAAAGTCTAAAACTGTAAATAAAAAGCCTCTCATGTATCTCAATTGTCATTCTTTTCATTCCTTGCGTTACGGCACTATTCCTCTTGATGATTTGATTAATCAAGCGGTTAATTGTGGTGTAAAAGCCATGGCATTAACCGATATCAATACGGTGACAGGAATTTATGATTTTATAAAAGGCTGCGATGCTGTAGGAATCAAACCCTTGGTAGGCATCGAGTTTCGTGCCGAAGCTACAATGCGATACATTGGTTTGGCCAAAAATGCAGTTGGGCTTGCAGAAATGAATCGGTTTCTTACTTCTTTTAATTTTAGTGATGAAGTTTTGCCTATTTATGCTCCGGAATTTGAGTCGGTTTTTATTATTTATACGTTAGAGAATGCGCCAGAAACTCTTCGTCATAATGAATTTATAGGTATTCGACCTGAAGAAATTTCTAAACTTTTTTCTTTACATTTCAAAAGTAGAATAAGCAAAATGATTGTGTTGCAACCTATAACTTTTAGAACTAAAAAAGAATTTAATCTTCATAAAATACTAAGAGCAATAGATTTAAATGTTCTTTTGTCAAAACTAAACGATACAGATTATTGTAAAACATCAGAGGTTTTTCAGTCGTTAGACTCTCTAGTTTCAGTCTATTCTGATTATCCAGAAATAATTCAAAATACGCAGCAATTAATCCACGAGTGTAATTTCTCTTTTGATTTTGCCACACCGAAAAATAAGAAGTTTTATACCAATAATCGACAAAGTGATATTGCTTTACTAACTACTTTGGCACAACAAGGGCTTTTGTGGCGATACGGTAAAAATAATATTCAAGCACAAGCGCGCGTAACGAAGGAACTCAAAGTTATCGATCAATTAGAATTTAGTGGGTATTTTTTGATAACATGGGATATTATTCGATACAGTAACAGTAGGGGATTCATGCATATAGGGCGTGGTAGTGGAGCAAATAGCATAATCGCTTATTGTTTAGGAATTACTGATATATGTCCGTTAGAACTAGATTTATATTTTGAGCGTTTTTTAAATATTAATAGAAAAAGCCCACCAGATTTTGACATTGATTGGAGCTGGAAGGAACGGGATGTTATTTTGGAATATATTTTTAATCGCTACGGAAAAGATCATGTTGCTTTTTGTGGGACAAATGTTGAATTTAAATATCGATCTATTTTTAGAGAAGTTGGAAAAGTATTTGGACTGCCAAAAGACGAGTTAGATTTGTTGGCAAAAAACCCTATAAAAAATCATGAAAAGAATAGTATTGTTGCCTTTGTCCAAGAGTACGGAATGATGTTGGAAAAATATCCCAATCAGCGTAGCATGCATTCTTGTGGTATTTTAATTTCCGAAGAGCCAATATCAAATTACACCCCACTAGAAATGCCTCCCAAGGGGTTTCCAATTGTTCTTTTTGATATGCATGTTGCAGAGGATATTGGTTTTGAAAAATTTGATATTTTAAGTCAAAGGGGAATCGGGCACATTGATGATAGTGTAAAACTCATTGAAAAGAATAAAGGAATTAGGGTAAATATTAGAGATACTACGATTTCAAAAAATGAAAAATTGGTTAATAGTTATTTGTCACAAGGAAATACTATTGGTTGTTTTTATATTGAAAGTCCAGCCATGAGGGGATTGTTGCGAAGGCTCAAATGCGATAACTATAAAACTTTAGTTGCTGCATCTTCCATTATTCGTCCTGGTGTGGCAAAATCAGGAATGATGAAAGAATACATTTTTCGTCACAATCATCCTAATCAGTTTGAGTATTTTCATGATGTTTTTAAAGAGCAGTTAGGTGAAACGTACGGTATTATGGTGTACCAAGAAGATGTTATTAAAATCGCACTACATTATGGTGGATTAGCAGCAGCAGATGGCGATATATTGAGACGCGCGATGTCGGGGAAGGGACGATCGCTGGAAGCATTAAAAAAAGTAAAAGATGATTTTTTTAGTTCTTGTTCCACAAAGGGGCACCCTGCTGCATTAAGTGAGGAAATTTATCGGCAGATTGAATCCTTTGCAGGCTATTCTTTTTGTAAGGCACATTCTGCATCATACGCAGTAGAAAGTTACCAAAGTTTGTATTTGAAAGTGTATCATCCTATTGAATTTATGGTTGCAGTAATCAATAATCAAGGAGGGTTTTACAGAACTGAAGTTTACGTTCACGAAGCTAGGATGGCCGGCGCTACTATTTATAATCCATGCGTAAACAAAAGCAAATATGAAACTTGTGTATATGGCACGGATGTATATCTTGGTTTTATGCATTTACTTAGTTTGGATAGCAAAATGGCATTATTTATTGAATCAGATAGAGATAAAAATGGAGTTTTTTTATCTTTCGAGGATTTTATTAATCGGATTCCAATGGGATTAGAAAATATCAAAATCCTGATTTTTATTGGAGCATTTACATTTACCGGTAAAAATAAAAACCAACTTTTGGTTACAGCAAGTTTACTTCTTAATAATTTAAAACCAGAAAACAAGAATTTGATGTTGTTACAAGAGCCGCTAAAAGAGTTTAAGCTTCCCAATTTGGGACGTACAATTTATGAAGATGCTTATGACGAGATTGAACTTTTGAGTTTTCCAGTTTCGTGTACAGTTTTTGATTTACTTCATACAAAATATAGAGGTGATGTAATGGCCAAGGATTTGCTACTGCATCACAAAAAGCAGGTTAAGATGTTGGCTTATCTTATTTCTAGAAAGCAAGTCCCTACAAAAAGAGGAACCATGTTTTTTGGCACTTGGATTGATAATGAAGGCGACTATTTTGATACGGTACATTTTCCCGATACGCTAATACAATATCCTTTTCTCGGGGGAGGATGTTATTTGTTATTAGGCGTTGTCGAAGTCGAGTATCATTTTCCAATTATTACCATATTAAAAATGGCTAAAATGCCCTTTATTCCTGACCCTCGTTATATGGACGCAAAGGATCAGTATAAAACACAGCAACAGATCAAAGAAGATGTTAGTAGCACCCAACGCGCGCCTTATCCACAATCACATGAAATCAATTTACCTAGACATAAAAAAAAGGATGTTCGTTTTTAACCAACATCCTTGTTCATTTATCTAGTTATGATATCAATTGTTTTCTTTATCCCATTTTTTGACAGATGCGTAGTATAACAAAAAAATCTTTATCATTTATGGTGGAGTTATTCGAGGTTTTATAACTTTATAACTTCATTTGTATAATATTTTTTTCTGAACCAAAAAGCCACATTTACCAAGGCAATCAGTGCCGGAACTTCTACCAACGGGCCAATAACTCCCGCAAATGCCTGACCTGAATTAATTCCGAAAACACCAATAGCAACCGCAATCGCCAATTCGAAATTGTTTCCTGTTGCCGTGAACGCTATGGCAGTAGATTTTGAATAATCGGCTCCAAAATATTTACCGATAAAGAAACTTATCACGAACATTATGGCAAAATAGATTACTAACGGAAGCGCAATTCGCAATACATCAAAAGGAATTTGAACGATTAATTCTCCTTTCAAACTGAACATTAAAACAATCGTAAACAATAAGGAAACTAATGTTATCGGAGAAATAAAAGACACATATTTCGTATCAAACCATTCCGAACCTTTCAGTGCAATCAAAGCGTAGCGGCTGATAATTCCCAGTGCAAAAGGAATGCCTAAATAGATTCCCACACTTTCGGCAATTTGGCCAATGCTAAT
>JBOFUD010000030.1:0-3152 GCA_051652385.1 Flavobacterium sp. | reverse complement strand
CAAGGAGGTACCACCGAAAAATCCGAAACCTACGGCGAACCTATTGAAAGGTTAGAACCCGAAATCTACGGAGCACCCCTGGATGATTTGACTCCATCGGAAGAAGTAGCTACCGATTTGATTCCTGAAACCTATGGCGATCCCATTGAATCGCTTTCACCAAATACCGCTGAAAGCTCAAAAATAGCCAAACCCAATCGAGAAGGAGCCGATAAAACTTGGAGTACTTTTGCTTCCTCTGAATGGGTACCGGTGTCGGATAATCCTCGTTTTGGGTTGCTCTCTTTATTAGTTGGAACGCTAAAAGTAACCCTTATTGCCATGCTAATTGCTGGACCTTTGGCGATTTTAGCCGCTATTTATACCTCTTGTTTTGCCTCGAAACGCCATAAAGAAATCATTAAACCGATTATCGAAATGTTGGCCGCTTTCCCCTCGGTGGTTATTGGTTTTTTTGCCTTAATGGTTTTGGCAAGCTTTTTTCAAAACGTTTTTGGCTATGATTCCCGTTTGAATGCTTTTATTGGAGGCGTGGCGATGGCTTTGGCCGCTATTCCTATTGTGTATACTATTTCAGAGGATGCGCTATCTGCTGTGCCGAAAACGTATACCGAAGCCAGTTTGGCTTTGGGAGCCAGCAAATGGCAAACCGCATTTTTGGTAACGTTACCCGCTGCAACTCCAGGTATTTTTGCCGCTTTGCTCTTAGGGGTTGGTCGCGTTTTTGGCGAAACGATGATCGCCTTGATGGCTACAGGTAATGCCGCGTTACTATCGGCGAATCCGTTTGAAAGTGTGCGAACTTTTGCCGCGACAATTGGTTCTGAAATGGCCGAAACGGTGTTTGGTGATACTCATTATAGTGTTTTGTTTTTTATAGGATCCTTACTTTTCGTTTTCTCTTTTGGTTTGAATGCCATTGCGGAGTTTTATGTAAAAGGAAAGTTGATCAAAAAATTTCAAGGAAAATAACGTATGGAAACAACTACAGCCAATAAAAACAACTCCTTTTTGAGTTCCGGTCGCTCAAAAGGAGATTGGAAAGGAATAGCTATTGTGGGGATTACACAACTGGCGGTTTTTTTGATCATTGCTATTTTATTTGTTATTTTAGGGATCATAATTTATGAAGGAAGGACTAAATTTTCTTGGGAATTTATCTCCTCTTTTCCCACTAATGGAATGACCGAAGGCGGTATTTTGCCCGCCATACTGGGTACTTTTATTTTAGTGGTGGTCATGTCTATTGCAGCGGTTCCGTTTGGGACGATTACCGCGTTGTACTTGACCGAATATGCCAGTGAAAATTCTAAATTTGCGGCGGCGGTTCGTTTTTCTATACGTACGTTGGCGGTGGTGCCTTCGATTATTTTTGGTCTTTTTGGATTGGGATTTTTTATACAATTTGTGGGTTCGGGCGCGGATGCTGTTTTTAATGGTGGTGCGTTGCGTTGGGGGCAGCCTAATATTCTTTGGGCGAGTTTAACCATGTCGCTGTTAACGCTTCCTGTGATTATTGTTTCGGTAGAAGAGGCACTTAAAACGATTCCTCGGGAGTTGCGAGAAGCGAGTTTGGCTTTGGGCGCTACGAAATGGGAAACGATTAAAAATGTGGTGCTGCCGGGCTCTATTTCGGGAATTATGACGGGAACTATTTTGGCGGTGAGCCGTGGAGCGGGTGAGGTGGCTCCGATTTTGTTTACGGGTGCGGCTTATTATTTGGCGACCTTGCCAGAATCGTTGAGTGATCAGTTTATGAATTTGGGGTATCATATTTATATTATGTCGACGCAATCTTCGGATGTGGATAAAACCATGCCGATTCAATTTGCTACGACTTTGGTGTTACTGCTTCTTACGTTGTCGCTGAATTTGGTGGCGGTTTTGATTCGTTCTAGGATACGCCGTAATGCGAAAGGGTAACGTTTTTTTGCGTGAGGGATAGGAGCAAACTACCGAAGTAGTGCGGATAGCCCGACCGCAGTTGCTAAAGGCGCCAACTAAGCGGATGCTGAAGGAAGCCTTTTGCAAATGGGGTCACGCCCTAATTATTTTTTTTAAACTTGATTTAGATACGATTATGAAGGATGTAAAGATTGAGGTGACTAATTTGTCGCTGTATTACGGTGAGAAAAAAGCGTTGAGCGACATTTCGATGCAAATTCCTGCGAATAAAGTGACGGCTTTGATTGGTCCCTCGGGTTGTGGGAAATCGACTTTCTTGCGTTGCATTAATAGAATGAATGATTTGATTCCGGGGGTAAAAATAACCGGCGACCTATTGGTGGAAGGGGTTGATATTTATAATCATCAGGTTGATGTGGTGAATGTTCGTAAGAAAATCGGAATGGTTTTTCAGAAATCGAATCCTTTTCCGAAGTCAATTTATGAAAATGTGGCGTATGGACCGAGAATTAATGGGATTAAAAATAAAGCGCAGTTGGACGAAATAGTGGAGACTTCGTTGCGTCAAGCTGCCATTTGGGAAGAGTTGAAAGACCGTTTGGGCGACTCGGCGATGGGATTGTCTGGCGGACAACAACAGCGACTTTGCATTGCACGAACTTTGGCTGTGAATCCGGAAATTATTTTGATGGATGAGCCTGCGAGTGCTTTGGATCCTATTTCTACTTCGAAAATTGAGGAGTTGATTCATGAATTGAAAGAGCAGTACACGATTATTATTGTGACCCACAACATGCAGCAAGCGGCGAGAACTAGTGATTTGACTGCTTTTTTTTATATGGGTGAATTGATCGAAATGGGCAAAACCAAAGACATTTTTACCAAACCCGATAAAAAACAAACCGAGGATTATATTACGGGAAGATTTGGTTGATTGTGGAACTGTTTAATCGTTTATGGGGTTAAACCCATTAAACTTTTAAACTAAAAAAAGAAAAGATGACACATTTTGAAATAGAATTAGGAAAATTAAAAGACATCATCACCAAAATTGGTGTGTTGGCCGAAGCGCAGGTGGGCGAAGCGGTAAAAGCCATATTGTCTGAGCCTGTTGCAGGAAAAGAAGTCAAGAAAACAGAGCATAAAATTGATAAATTGGATGTAAAAATCGAAGAGATTTGTCAAAATATATTTGCACTGCATCAGCCGGTGGCCTCGGATTTGCGGTTTATCATGTCGGCCATGCA
>JBOFUD010000029.1:0-3177 GCA_051652385.1 Flavobacterium sp. | reverse complement strand
AACCTATTTTAATGTTCTGCTTCCTCAATAATTTTATCCACTGTAGCGACAGAGTTTACTCCCAATCCCTCTTGCTGAAAAACTAATTCCCCTTGAGTATTAAATACACTAATAATGTTAGAATGTGAAAAATCTATAGGGGAAACTTTCTTATAGTTTACAGCTAAGACTGCCGCAAATTCTCTGGTATTTTCCTCCGTTGACCTAAGAAACAGCCATGGTTGTGTATTCATTTTATTCTCAATTGCAAATGCTTTTAATCGTTCTGGGGTATCTATTTTAGGATCAATGCTCACTAAAATGAGTTGTACTTTATCTTTTATTTGGTTTGGCAATCGACTCTCTATGTTTCGCATGTCGGCTACTAATCGCGGACAAGCAGCTTTACAAGAGGTGTAAATCATAACCATAACCAATACTTTGCCTTTTAAGTCCTTCATTTGAATATTTTGACCCATTTGGGAGGTCCATTGCGAAGGCAAATTATAGATGGACATGTCTGATATTCCCTTTTCTTTGATCACGTTTTCTTTTTTTTGACATCCTTGAGAAAAAAGAAAAAGGATGATAAGTGGTAATACTAGAACAGAGAATCCTTTTAATACCGCTCTATTTTTATTTTTTTGGAACAACAATGATTTCATTTTAAATCGTTTAAACTAGTTTTAAAGTTACTTGTCTTTGGCACATCGAAAACCTAAATTTTTGGTGGTATAATTTGCTTTTAGACTTCCTCTAAAAGCATAGCGCATAAAAGCAGCATAATTCATCAAATCTGTAGCATTTACACTTCCGCTTCCACAAAATAGATTTTTATCGGTCGCTTTATCTTTTCGCGACTCCCCCGATAGAAAAATACTATTGAAATCGGCGGTCCATTCCCAAACCAATCCGTGCATATCATACACTCCCCAATAATTCTTGAAGGTTCGACCGATAGGATTTAAATAAGTTTTGGGTTTTTCATACCATGACATAATGTATTTATTAAACTCTTCTCTGGCACGAGCATCAATCCGCTTCTCGTCAGCCATAGCCACATATTCCCATTCATCCATAGTTGGAAGACGTTTACCTTGGCACTCACAATATTTTTTGGCAGCGAACCAAGAAACATTGGTAACTGGTGCGTTATCTAAGTTGTTTTTGCCGAATTTAAAATCGCTTTCCCATTGATTGAGATAACTTTTATCAGCAAAAAGTCCTTTTATTTTAGAACGACTGTATGTTGGATATTCTTTAACAAAAGTAAGATATTGCGCATTGGTAACTGGATATACATCCATACTGAAAGAAATAACACTAACAGGTTTCTTTGAAGTAGCACCATAAAGGGGGACGAAAGTTCCCCCGTTTATAGTCGCCATTTTTATTTCTTGACCATAAAAAACACCCCAAATGAACCATAAAAAGAAGATTGTTAGTTTTTTTTGTATAAACATTGAGATTGTTTTTTGTGTTGCATTATTTATTTTCGCTGTGCTTTAACCATAGCTGGGGTAACTACTGTTTTATTATTTCCCCAACTGGCGTACACATAAGTTATAGCGTCTGCAATTTGTTGATCACTTAGTGCTTGAGCTGGCATAGCTCCATTAAATTTTTTTCCGTTTACTATAATAGGGCCTGAGAGTCCTTTTACCACGCCTTTGATAGCGCGATTGACATCTTTGTTTAAATAATCTGATTTTACCAAAGGAGGAAATGCCCCCGGAATGCCTTGGCCAGTTGGCTGATGACAAGCTACACAAACCTTGTCGTAAACTCCTTTTCCTTTGGCTGCATTTTGACTAAAACCACAGTAACTTACCACTAGCATTGCGGTACTTAAAACATACTTTTTCATTGATTTAATATTTAGAGTATTAGGTTATAAATTTAATGAGCTGCTGTTTGTTTTGGAGCGGATTTAGCTCTAACCGCTTGTACTTTACCGGGTGTTACAACCGTTTTGTTATTCCCCCAACTGTTATATACATAGGTTAAAACATCAGCTATTTCCTCGTCGGTAAGATTTTGACTTGTCATTACATTATTGAATTTCTTACCATTTACCGTAACTTCTCCACTTAACCCATGCAATACTGCACTAATGGCTCTATCTTGATTCGCATTCAAGAAATCGGATTTAGCCAAAGGAGGAAAAGCATTAGGCACCCCTTGTCCTTCAGATTGGTGGCAAGCAAAACAGGTTCTACCATACAACTCTTTACCTGATTTAATTTGTTCTGGAACGGTTTTGGCAACCTGTTTTTTGGCTGTTCCATTTTCTTTTGGCATATTTTGTATCGTCCCACCTTCAGGTAGATAGATTCCTTCTTGTGTTGTTCCAGAATATACTTTTTTGTTTTCTTCACCTTCTACTTTTAACATTCCGAGTGCTCCCTTATTAAAAGCTCTAAAAATAGAATGATCTACCAAAATGAAGGTTCCAGGAACATCAACTTTAAATTCTACAATAGCCGAACCTCCAGCGGGAATAAGCGTTGTTTGGACATTTTTGTTTATTGCATCGCCACCTTCAATAAACACTTTATCAAATATTTCACCAATAACATGGAAAGAGGAAACCAAGTTTGGCCCACCGTTACCCATATAAATACGTACAGTTTCACCCACTTTTGCTGTAATGGATTTATCTCCTGCTACTGCTCCAACTTTTCCGTTGAAAACCACATAATCAGGTTGCTCTTTAATCGCTTTATTCATGTCAAAAGGCTGAGAACCTTGTTCGCCGTAGGCTCCTTTCGTATAAAAATCGCCTTGCATGATGTAGTACTCTTTGTCAACTGGAGGTAATCCCCCTTCCGGTTCCACCAATATCAAACCATACATACCATTGGCAATATGCATACCAACTGGAGCTGTAGCGCAATGATAGACATATAACCCAGGATTTATTGTTTTAAAATTGAAAACCTTTTCATGACCTGGAGCTACTAGTGAAGAGGTCGCTCCTCCGCCGGGACCTGTTACAGCATGTAAGTCGATATTGTGCGGCATCTTATTATCGGGATGATTTTTAAGATGAAATTCTACTTCATCTCCTACTCTAGTTCTGATAAAACTGCCTGGGACAGAACCACCAAAAGTCCAATAAGTGTATTTTACACCATCGACCATTTCGCCTTCTTCTTCTTTAATTTCCATGTTGACAATCAATTTTGTGGCAGCACG
>JBOFUD010000028.1:0-2437 GCA_051652385.1 Flavobacterium sp. | reverse complement strand
TTCAATAAAAACAGGAGCTCACGGACTATTTTTAAAGATGTAATACTTTTGTATTTTGAATTTAAAAATGGGAGTAAGTTCATGGTTTTGAAGAAGAATTCAGTTGTAGTAGATTTCTAATGCGGAATCTGGGTTTAATATGTTTTTTGATAATTAAGTGCGTTATTAATTCAATTTGTTAAACCTAGGAGCTACATTTTTTAAGGTAGTTCCTAGGTTTTTTTTGTGTTGTATGATATTTGTCATTAAAAGACATTTGGGTCCTAATTATATTTGCAATTGGGAATAATTTTTATAAAGCTAAGATTATGAAAGCAAGATGGTTTAGAAGAATGTATCCGCCTCCTGAATGGCGACTTCCGGTACTTTTACTTATTGGAGTTGTTATTGGTTTAGGGATGTACATGATTAAAATAGGAAATGTTATTTCTTATGCCTCCGACGATCCAAAGGCTTGTATTAATTGTCACGTAATGAATGGCGAATATGCAACTTGGTTGGTGTCTTCACATGCCAAAAAAGCAACGTGTAATGATTGTCACGTGCCCCACGACAATGTTTTTAATAAATATTTCTTTAAAGCCAAAGATGGTTTGTACCATGCTTTTGTGTTCACTACAAGAACAGAACCCGAAGCCATTATCATGCATGAACCTGGTCAGAAGGTAGTAAAGGAAAATTGTATTCGTTGTCATGATCGACAACTTAAAAATCCTAAACAATCGAGTTTAATGGCAGATTATGATGTACATCGAACCGATAGAAAATGTTGGGACTGCCACCGAGAAATGCCACACGGTAGAACCAAAAGTTTATCCACTTCCTCTATGTTAGGAAAAAAAACAACAGAAGAGGATGATAAAATGCCAGAATGGTTAGCAAAACAATTAGAAGAGAAAAATAAAAAAATTAATAAATAGAATTATCAAATGGATCCAATCAAAAAAAGAAACATAAGAAATTGGTCGTTTCTTATCGGTACAATCCTAATCGTGTTTGTGTTAGGAATCTTAGCTACTTCAATTATCGAACGCAAATATGAATCTCGATTTGCTGGTTTAGAAAAAAAGGATATTCATGAAAACGATCCTCGCAATGCCGTTTGGGGAGATCAATTTCCGCAACAATACGAAACCTATATGGCTACACAAGATACTTCATTTAAAAGTATGTACAATGGTAATGCTATGATCGATGAATTGGCCGAAAACCCAAAATTAGTGATTTTATGGGCGGGTTATGCTTTCGCGAAAGATTACACGCAAGGTCGTGGCCACGCTTACGCAATCACAGATATTCGCAATACACTTCGTACCGGTAATTTGTATCCAAATGATACCACCAAAGGAATGCCAGGAACTTGTTGGACTTGTAAAAGCCCCGATGTACCTCGTATTATGGCCGAAAAAGGAGTTGCTGAATTTTATAAAACACCTTTTGAAAAATTGGGAGCCGAAATTGTAAATCCAATTGGTTGTGCCGATTGTCATGATTCAAAAACGATGAATTTGATCATTACACGTCCAGCTTTAATTGAAGCGTATGCCAAACAAGGAAAAGATATCAAAAAAGCAACGCATAACGAGATGAGATCGTTGGTGTGTGCACAATGTCACGTAGAATACTATTTTGACAAAAAAACAGTTGAAAATCCTAAAGTTCCTTATTTGACTTTCCCTTGGGAAAAAGGAATGACGGCTGAATCGATTGAAAAATATTTTGATGAAAAAGGTTTTGAAGACTGGGTGCATCCAATAAGTAAAGCCAAAATGATTAAAGCACAGCATCCAGATTACGAAACTTTTACAACCGGTATACATGCTAAAAAAGGGGTTTCTTGTGCCGATTGTCACATGCCTTACAAAACTGAGGGAGGAACGAAATTTACCGATCACCACTTACAGTCTCCTTTAAATAATGTTCAAAATTCTTGTAATGTTTGTCATAGAGATGATGCCAATTCCTTAATTGATGATGTATACACCCGTCAAAAAAGTATCAAAGAAAACGTAACTTCTTTGGAGGAAAACTTGGTAAAATCACATATCGAGGCAGGACAAGCCTGGAAATTAGGAGCAACTGAAAAACAAATGAAAGATATCTTGATGGATATTCGTCATGCACAATGGCGTTGGGATTATGCTACAGCAGGCCATGGAGCTTCTTTCCATGCACCCGTTGAAATTGCTCGAACAGTATCTTCTGGTTTGGCAATTGTAATAGAGGCTCGTGTAAAATTAGCTCGAGTATTGGCTGCTTTGGGTCAAAAAACTCCGGTACAAATGCCTGATATTTCTACCAAAGCTAAAGCTCAAGAGTTTTTAGGTTTAAACATGAAAAAACTGCATGCCGATAAAGATAAATGGAAAAAAGAAGTGTTGCCAACTTGGGATGCAAAGGCAAAGGAAAGAGAAAGTAAATATGGAAAATAAAACAA
>JBOFUD010000027.1:0-2051 GCA_051652385.1 Flavobacterium sp. | reverse complement strand
TCAAAGGATTATTTTACAGCGGAGTTCCGTGAATCAATTTCAGTGGAATCGGCTCCGTTCCACCACGGTTAATCTCTTAGGCTCCTATTTGTTTTGGTATTCGATGATTTCAATTCCTTGTTCGTGCTACGCACGCAACCCTAACTGATGGCAGTAGTCGCTTTATAAAATACTACTTAAATATTCCTCAGCCGTCATAATTGGAATTGTAGAATTCTTAAAATCTTTTCCGTTTCTAGTTATAATTATTGAGCAGTTAGATTGTATAGCAGTAAAATATTGAACAGCATCTTCAAAATCTTTAAAATTCGAATTCAACGCTTTGTCAATTGTTTCCTCATTAACCTCACAAACCTCACAGATTATTTTAAACTTTCGAAGTTTATTCAGAACAGATTCGGAACTTTCATATTTATTCAAAACATAATCTATTGTCGTGAATGAAAGAGGTGAGACAATTATAGCAAGTTTTTTTTGATCTGCCAAAGTAGCAACTTTAGCAATAGAATCAAAAAAAGGAACTCTTTCTCCCAACAAATCTAATATAACGTTAGTATCTAAAAAAATCCTGCTCATTTGTATTTTTTTTCTAAATAATCAGCACGATCTTTTTTATAATCATAATCAGCTGGAATTTTAATTCCTGAAGAAAGGCTTTTTACAAACGGCGAAATTTGTATGTCATTATTTGTTTTATCTGAAGTCAAAGAATTAAGGTAGTTTTCTATAATTCGAGATAAGCTTATTTTTTTTTCAGACGCATAATGTTTAGCTTTTTCAATTATCTCTTGGTCAAGCTTCAATGTGAGTTTAGCATCCATAGCGTAAAATTTTTATACGTACAAATATATGAATTTAGCACGGAATAAATGTGAATTTCGATTTTTTTTGCGATTACTGCCAAGGTCAGTCTGTGAAAAAACCTTCGCTTATTGTTTTTCCAAAAATAATCAAAAATGTTCAAGATAAGAAAGAAAAATTGTATATTTAAATAGGCAACACCTCCAAGTAATTTTCCGCCAACAACTGCAAATAAGCAGTTTAGAAGACAAAATTACTCTTGATAATCCTGTTCGTTTTATCGAAATGCTATCTTGGCGGTAGCCAAAATTCAAGTTTTTGTGAAAGTTAATTTTATGGGTAAGGACACTCATACTCAATAGTGACGGAAAATACTCGAAAACCACACTGCAAACTACTCCCAAAAAAAGAGGCACAAAAGCCTCTTACTATTCTCTGTAAAATTTTTACGACAAATGCATAGGTTGACGGATGTGGAATCGGTTCCGTTCAACCAAGGTTTCATTGTTCGGCTTGCAGCCGCAACGAAACCCTAACTGTTAGTGGTAGCTTTTCTATTCTTCGACCGTAATGATTTCAATTGTATTCTTCCCGTAAATGAAGATGAATAATCCAATTACAAGAAAAAGTGTAACTTTCAAATAAAAAGTCAAATTGAATTCTATAAAATTGTCAACAGTATCAGTCATTAGTCTGCCAATTAATTGTAATCCATTTGCTATAATTAAAAAAACTACTGACCAAATCATTATTGCAATTCTTGAATGTTTATTTTTTGTTGCAAAGAGAAATAATACAATAGATACAACAGCTAGAGGCATTAAGGCTTGCAATGAAGAAGTTGAAACTAAAACGGCTATGTTCCATATTTCTAATCCAGAAAGAAAAATAATTACCGACCAGAAATACATTTCATTATTAAATTTTGCTTTTTCCATGTTGTTTTTTATAAAGTTACCGGTAACAGCTAAGGTTTCGTTGCGTGCGTAGCACGAACAATGAAACCTTAGCTGTTGGCAGATCGTATTTTTACTTTCTGTTTTTTAAGTTTTCCATTTCGATTTTCATCTTTTCGATTTCTTCAGAATATTTTTTTATCAATATTTCCGCTTTAAAGTTTTCTTCATCACTTAAACCTGGATTTAATTTCAGCGTTTCTTTTCCGTTCATTAATGACAATAAAAATATTCCGTCTATTTCTATTTTCTGATTTTTAATATTTCCTTTTGTTGATTCGTTAAATTTTTCAA
>JBOFUD010000026.1:0-2066 GCA_051652385.1 Flavobacterium sp. | reverse complement strand
ATTAAGGTTTGTCCTTTATATTGCAATAAATCCTTGAAGTATTTTGGTGAAAGAATGATATTTTGCGCTTCATTTAAAACAATGTCTTTTCCGTCGTAATTGGGTACTATTTGGGGTTTTACATTGGCTCCAGTAAAATCAGGCGTGGTGTCAAAATGCGCAATAAAACCAATGGTTGGAACTTTTTTATCAATCGTACTCGGAAGCGTTGCCATGATGTAGGCTTTGTCGTCAATGCTTACGTCTTGTAGTCCTATTTTTTTTAATTCTTGAACGAGTTGGTTGGCAAGGTCCCACTGTTTGGAGCTACTAGGCGTAGTTTCTGAGTTAGGATCTGACTCGGTATCAACTGTTACATAACTAATAAAACGATCTATAATGTGTTGCATGTTGCTTTGTTTTTTTTGGCAAAGGTACATATTTCGAATTGGTTTTTTTAGCTTCATTGGTGGTATCATTAGTACTTTTTTGGTGCTTTCTAAAATCAATTCTTTATTTTTGCATTTTATTATAACAATATCTTCGGCCTTATGTACAAATTAATTATTCGCCCTTTACTTTTTTGTTTTGATCCTGAAAAAGTACATCACTTCACTTTTGCATTAATCAAATTCGTTTCGAAAATACCGGGTTTTTCTGCTATTTTTAGAAGCTTGTATTGTGTAGAAGATCCCCGTTTAGAGCGCGAAGTTTTTGGACTAAAATTTAAAAATCCAGTAGGTTTAGCGGCAGGTTTTGATAAAGAAGCTCGTTTGTATAAAGAGTTTGATACTTTCGGATTTGGTTTTATTGAAATTGGAACTCTAACTCCAAAGGGACAAGATGGCAATCCTAAAAAGCGAATTTTTAGGTTAATTGATGATCAAGCCATTGTCAACCGAATGGGTTTTAATAATGGAGGTGTTTTGGAAGCCGTGGAACGATTAAAATCAAATACCAACGTGCTTATCGGTGGGAATATTGGTAAAAATAAAGTCACTCCCAACGAAGAAGCTACGTCGGATTACGAAATTTGTTTTGAGGCTTTGTTTGATTATGTGGACTATTTTGTGGTAAATGTAAGTTCTCCCAATACCCCAAATTTAAGGGCGTTGCAAGAAAAAGAGCCTTTGACACAGTTATTGCAAACCCTTCAAAATAAAAATATAGCAAAAGCGAACCCTAAGCCTATTTTGCTAAAAATTGCTCCCGATTTGACCGATGACCAATTGATGGATATTATTGATATTATGGCCGAAACCAAAATTGCAGGGCTAATTGCTACCAATACGACGCTGTCTCGTGAAGGGCTTTTGTCTGAAGCAAAAAATGAAGCTGGCGGACTTTCAGGCAAACCATTGACAAAACGTTCAACAGAAGTAATTCGTTTTTTGGCGGATAAAAGTAATCGAGCGTTTCCAATTATTGGAGTGGGAGGGATTCATACTCCCGAGGATGCTCTTGAAAAATTAGCGGCAGGAGCGAGTTTGATACAGCTGTATACCGGTTTTATTTATGAAGGTCCAGCCTTGGTAAAAGCAATCAACAAAGCGATTTTGAAAGCAAAATAGTCATTTATTCTAATAGATTTGCACCAACTCATGCCAGTAAATTGGAAATGTGAGTTGGTGCTTTTTTTTTATTTTCGGCTGTGATTCCTACGGGGAGTGTTTTTTTGTCCCTTTTTAGTAGCGCTTTAAATACAAAATCAATAGCATTTCGATTGGTATGTTAAATTCCTTTTTCTATCTTTGAAGACTATGAAGCCAATAAAAATTATCGAATGCCCTCGTGATGCAATGCAAGGTATAAAGACCTTTATTCCCACGGAAAAGAAGGTTTCCTACATCCAAGCGTTGTTGCGTGTGGGGTTTGATAGTATTGATTTTGGTAGTTTTGTGTCTCCCAAAGCCATTCCGCAAATGCAGGATACTGCCGAGGTTTTAGGGCGATTGGATTTGTCTAAAACCGAAAGTAAATTGCTAGCCATCATTGCCAATGTGCAAGGGGCTCAAAACGCTGCTTCTCATCAAAACATTCAATATTTGGGATTTCCTTTTTCGATATCTGAGAATTTTCAAATGCGA
>JBOFUD010000025.1:0-8438 GCA_051652385.1 Flavobacterium sp. | reverse complement strand
AGTGCAGCAGTTGCTGGTAGTTGCAAATGGGTCAATAAGTTTGTAGCTTTTTACTTCAATGGAAATAAAATTTTGCTTTTAAAAAAGGCATGTAATACTCCTTTTTAGGATGAGTTTACGTAAATCTGCAGTTTGTTTGCTTTTTCTCAAAGATAAGTAATTGATTTGGTATTACTTAAGTAAATGTATGTTTTGAAAAAAAACACGGGTTTGTACAAAAAAAACAAACCCTGTAAAAGTTAATTTACAGGGTTTTTCAAAACTTGTTGGTCTACAAGGACTCGAACCTTGAAAGACTGCACCAAAAACAGTTGTGTTACCATTACACCATAGACCAGTTTTGTTATTGTTTTGCGAGTGCAAATGTAACACTAATTTTAAGTTCTGCAAACTTTTGGAGCGATTTTATTCAAAAAAAACAAAATTTTTTTCAATAAATAGGTAGATTTATCTCTTAAATACTAGATTCCAAATGGTTAGATTCTGTGAATACTTTTGTAGAAAATAGTGTTAATGCTTGCCGCTTTCCACAAAAAAACATTTTCTTTGTAAATAAAATCAAAATCAAGAAAAGTACATGGATAAGACCACATTTAACTTTAATAAATGGAACACAATCATAGGCTGGTTTACATTTGGGATTGCATTATTAACGTATACCTTAACTGTAGAGCCCACGATGAGTTTCTGGGATTGTGGAGAATATATTGCCACTGCCGCCAAACTTGAGGTAGGCCACCCTCCCGGAGCCCCTTTGTTTCAAATGATGGGTGCTTTTTTTGCGATGTTTGCCAGCAATAATGAAAATATTGCATTGATGGTAAATATGTTATCTGTGTTCTCGAGTGCTTTTACCATTTTGTTTATGTTTTGGTCAAGTGTCATGATTTTGAGAAAAATAGTTAGTCGAGTGAGCGATAGCACCAAGAATAACGACATTGTAATTCTTGGCAGTTCTTTTGTTGGTGCACTTGCTTTTACGTTTTCGGATAGTTTTTGGTATAATGCGGTCGAAGCCGAAGTATATGCGATGGCCTCTTTGTTGATCGCTTTGCTGTTTTGGCTCGGACTCCGCTGGGAACAAGAAATGGATAGTCCTAAGGGAAACAGGTGGTTGTTGATTATATCGTTGGTCATTGGTTTATCTTTTGGGGTGCATTTCATGGCGTTGTTAACTATTCCTGCCATTGGGTTTCTGTATTTTTTTAAACATTATGAAAAAGTAACGATCAAAAACTTCATCATTGCAAATGTTGTCGTCGTTTCTGTACTGCTTTTTATTTTTAAATTATTGCTTCCGCTTACCATGGCCTTTTTTGGCAGAACTGAGGTGTATATGGTTAATTCATTAGGGCTTCCTTTTGACTCAGGAACCATTTTTGTGGCATTGTTATTTGGCCTTTTCTTTTATTTCGGTTTAAAGTATACTAAGGCCAAAGGGTTGGTATTTTACAATACCATCATTTTGTGTATTCTGTTCATATTAATTGGTTTTTCTACCTGGATGATGTTGCCTATTCGGGCAAACGCCAATGTTGTCATCAATGAGAATAAACCCTCGGATGCACGGGAGGTTTTAGCATATTATAACAGAGAACAATATGGTGCAAGTCCGTTGTTTTATGGTTCACAATATACTGATGCTTTTGCGGGTTTGGACCCAGACAATCCGTATTTGGACAAGGCGCCTAATTACGAGAGAGATTACAAAAGTGGCAAGTATATTATTGTAAACAATTATATAAAAGCAGAGCAAAATAGTGATGATGCGCATAAAACTATTTTACCTCGTATGAGAAGTACGGATCACATAGAAAATTACATCAACTTTACCAATCCCCCTGCTTTTAAGCTTAACCCTAATTATCCTTATGAGGATGATCTAATGCAATATGGCATTGATCCCCAACAATTGAGTGAAGAAGATTTGAACAAAGCTACCGCACAAGTACGCAATGAAATTGAAAAAATTGTATCCGAATTTAGAAGTGCTTATGCCCAAAAACAGATTGATAATAGTGGTTACATAAAGTTCCTAAAAAGTTACGGCGATTACTTAATTGTCGAAAAACCAACGACTGCAGATAACTTTTCGTTCATGTTTGAATACCAATTTGGTTATATGTATTGGAGGTATTTAATGTGGAATTTTGTTGGAAGACAAAACGATATTCAAGGTAAATACGATAATTTGGATGGAAATTGGTTAAGCGGAATTTCATTTTTAGATTCTTTTCGTTTGGCCTCGCAAGATAATTTACCCTCCGATGTTTTGAATAATAAAGGAAGAAATACCTATTATTTTTTACCATTTATTCTTGGATTAATTGGCTTAATGTATCATGCTAGTAAAGATCGTAAAAGCTTTTATGTCCTTCTAGTATTGTTCCTTTTTACTGGATTTGCGCTTAAAATCTATTTAAATGAAAGACCTTTTGAGCCAAGAGAAAGAGATTACGCTTTGGTGGGTTCATTTTATGTTTTTGCTATTTGGATTGGTTTTGGTGTCTACGCGCTGTACGAAAGTTTACAAAAATATCTGGCTCCAAAAGTAGCTGGTCCAGTTGTTATCGCTGCAAGTTTATTGGCTGCTCCTGTATTAATGGCTGCCCAAAATTGGGATGATCATGATCGATCCGGAAAGTACACTGCGGTAGCGATGGCAAAATCCTATTTGAATTCTTGTGATAAAAACGCTATTTTGTTCACTATTGGCGACAATGATACCTTTCCGCTTTGGTACGCACAAGAAATTGAAAATGTACGAACCGATGTCCGAATTGTAAATACAAGCTTATTGATGACGGATTGGTATATTGATCAAATGAAGCGTAAAGCTTATGACTCAGAGCCGTTGCCTATTTCATTCAATCATGATGATTATGTGGGTGACAAGTTGGACTATACGGCCTATATTCCAAAAACGGAAAGTAGATGGAATATCAAAGACTTACTCTCATTTATCAAGGACCCTAAATCAACGGTTGGGCTAGACAATGGGCAATCTATTCACTTTTATCCCACAAACAAAATTCGACTGTCCGTAAACAAGGCCGACATCATCAAATATAAAGTGGTGTCTCCTAAGCAATACGACTCTATCGTGCCTTTTATCGATATCGACATGAAAGGCCGTGCTTTATACAAAAATAGACTGATGATGCTGGATCTAATTGCGAATAATAATTGGAAAAGACCCATCTATTTTAGTGGTGGTGCTTATGATGATGAAGATTTTCTTTGGATGAAGGATTATCTGCAATTAGACGGAATGACTTATAAGTTGGTTCCGATTAGAACTAAGACAGCCAAAGACGGAAGCCCACTTGATATGGGAGGAATCGATACTGATAAAATGTATGATAATGTAATGAAGTGGGATTGGGGTAATAGCGAAAGTCTTTCGATATATCATGATCCAGAAACCAGAAAAAACAGCATTACCTATCGTTCGTATTTGTCTCGATTAATGAATCAGTTAATTTTAGAAGGGAAAAAGGAAAAGGCCAAAACGATTATTGAATTGGCTTTGATCAAAATGCCATTAGATAAATTTGGGTACTATTCCTTAGTAGAACCCTTTGCACAGGGCTATTACGACCTAGGCGAAAAGGCTAAAGCACAGAATTTATTGTCTAAATTAATTTTAAAATATCAAGAAAATTTAAAGTATTATGCTTCCCTGAATCCATCAGATCAATCTAGTGTAGCCATAGATATTATTACAGATATCGAACGGTATAGAAGTTTGTTGGCCGTGATGAAAGAAAACGGTGATGTCGCGTTTTACAACAAAAACAAAACTCCGTTTAATACGTATGTTAACATATTTGAAAGATTTGGTAGAGACAAAGAATAAAACAAATCAATAACAATTTAATCAATGTAGCATAATTCAATTATGCTACATTTTTTTTATCTTTAAAGGAAGAAAAATCAAGTACACATGTCATTCTATTGGATCAAAACTAGCGCTATAATTAAAAAGTATTTTTCAAATTACATTTGGGATCTTCCAAATAAAAAAAACATAATTTATCTTACTTTTGATGACGGACCAACGCCTGATGTTACTAATTGGGTGCTCGAAGAATTAAAAAAGGAAAACATCAAAGCAACCTTCTTTTGTCTGGGGAAAAATATTATTGCACAACCTGATCTGTTTAAGAGAATACTTTTAGAGGGGCATGCTATTGGAAATCACACCAATAACCACCTAAATGGTTGGAAAAACAACAATGATTTATATCTTGAAAACTGTCATGCTTGTGAGTCCATTATAATTGATAATTCAAGTATTAAGCCCGTTTTATTTCGTCCACCTTATGGGAAAATAAAAAAGGAGCAAGCCAAAAACATTAAAGATTCAGGGTACAAAATTATCATGTGGGATGTTTTAAGTGCCGACTTTGATGTGAAAATATCACCTCAAAAATGTCTCAACAATGTAATTTCTTCTGTGCAATCCGGGAGTATTATTGTTTTTCATGACAGTCAGAAAGCAGCAGTAAATTTAAAATTTGCTCTACCAAAAGCTATAAAAGATCTCAAACAAAAAGGATTTGTGTTTGAAGCCATTCCAAGTTGGTTTCAAACACAAATCCATTAACTTCAAAAAAAAACTGTCGACTTTCTAAACTAAATCTGCTCTTGAACTAATCCGATGATAGTATTGGCGTCAAGTTCCCCAGATTGCCTCCACATCATGACGCCTTCTTTGTAAATCATCAAAGTTGGTAAGCCTTTTATTCTTAGTACTTCAGCTAATTCTTGGTTTTTATCAACATCAATCCGAATCACTTTGGCTTTATCACCAAGAGCTGCAGCCACGTCTTTAATGACTGGATGCATCGAAACTGAAGATTCGTTCCAATCGGTATAAAAATCAATTAGTACCGGGACCTGAGCATTTATAAGTTCTCCAAATTTTGACATAAACCCAAAATATTTAATTTATACTATTTTTATAGAGATATTACTTTGCAAATATAGTATTTTTAACCAATTATGCTCTATTTGCTCCTTTTTTTAGTTGAATTACAGTTATTTCCGGCATAATACCTACTCTGCCAGGATAGGCATGAAAACCAAAGCCACGATTTACATAAACATATCTTCCTAGATTTTCATAAAGTCCGGCCCATTGTTCGTAAACATATTGCGCTAAACTCCATTTGAAATAACCCGGAATTTCAATACCAAATTGCATGCCGTGGGTGTGGCCTGATAGTGTAAGTTGTATATGTTTAGCATCATTTTTAACCACATGTTCCCAATGACTCGGATCATGACTCATTAAAATTTTGAAATCTTCTTTTTTTAATCCAGCCGAAGCTTTGTCCAAATCACCGGCTTGTTTGAAATTATGTCCCCAATTTTCAACACCTATTAAAGCTATTTTTTGCCCTTCTTTTTCGATAAAAGTGTGTTCATTTAGTAACAGTTGAAAACCAATTTGACCGTAAAGCTGCTTAATTGCTTGAAAATTATTTTCTTTTTCCTCCTTAGTTTTCCAAGAAACATACTCCCCGTAATCATGATTCCCTAGGACAGCAAATTTTCCAAAAGAATGCTTTTCAATTTTGTTAAAAGCTTCTATCCACGGAAGCATTTCTTTAGCATGTGAGTTGACAATATCACCTGTAAACAAAATCAAGTCTGTTTTTTGTTGATTGATTAAGTCGATTGCATATGCTATTTTTTCGGGATTATCAAAACTTCCACTGTGCACATCTGAAATTTGGGTTATCGTAAAGCCATCAAAAGCGTCTGGTAAATCAGGAAAAAAAACAGCTTGTTTAATCACTTTATAATTGTATTTCCCTTCAAATATACCATAAATCAGAGATAAAAATGGCATGGCAGCTAAGCCTAGTGCGATTTGACTCACAAATTTTCTCCGTGTTGGTAAGAAGGCCGAATCTTGTTCGTTTGTGACAAAATGAGTAATGATTCCTGTCAAAATTCTAAAAACGTCTTCTCCCAATAAAATGAGGGTAATCAAAATTTTTGGAACATAAACCAAAAGCAATAATCCCATAACACGCAGGCTAAAGGGTGTTTGTCCAACAGCACGATCAAATTGAGTAAACCCGTAAATGATGTACAGTAGCATTGTGATACTAATCACGGCATAAATCCATAAAATGAATTTATTTTTGAATACTATTTTGAATGCTTGAAAGGCATAAAATTCAATAACTGCAACAAAGAATAAAAAAACAAACAAACGAAAGAGCATAACGAGATATTTAGGACAAATTAACAAATAAAGTACGCGCTCTGGTTCGTATTAGTCAATATTTAACGTATGTTTTACAAAAAAGACTACAATAATCTCCTTTGCTATTGGTTCATTGATAATTTTGAATCTAAAGACAGATATTGAAGAGCCACGATGAACGAAATTAAATTGCTTTGTTTATTTTTACCCTTTCAAATTTTAGATTAAAAATATGTCTGCTCAAAAACGCCTTTTTCTTTTAGACGCCTACGCACTAATTTTTCGTGGCTATTATGCCTTTATTAAAAACCCAAGAATCAATTCTAAAGGAATGGACACTTCGGCTATTATGGGGTTTATGAATTCTCTAATGGATGTTATTCGGAGAGAAAAACCAGATCATTTGGCTGTAGCTTTTGATAAAGGCGGAAGTGATTATCGCTATGAAATGTATCAGGAGTACAAAGCCCATCGCGACGAAACACCCGAGGCTATTAAAATTGCCGTTCCTTACATACAGGAATTGCTTAAAGCTATGCATATTCCAATTATCGAAAAAGCTGGTTTTGAAGCTGATGATTTGATTGGAACTTTGGCCAAACAGGCTGAAAAAGAGAATTATCAAGTTTTTATGGTTACACCAGATAAGGATTTTGCACAACTAGTATCTGAAAATATATTTATGTACAAACCTGCTCGAATGGGGAATGACATAGAAATATGGGGGATTCCTGAGGTTTTGGCTAAATTTGAAATTCAGCGTCCCGAGCAAGTCATTGATTTTTTAGGAATGATGGGCGATGCGGCCGACAATATTCCAGGATTACCTGGAGTAGGTGAGAAAACAGCTAAAAAATTTTTAGCAGAATACGGTTCGCTGGAAAATCTTTTAGAAAACACGCATCAACTTAAAGGTGCTATGAAAACAAAAATCGAAGCAAATAAGGAGCTTGGTATTTTATCTAAAAAGCTAGCGACAATCTTGCTTGATTGTCCGGTTGTTTTTGATGCAAATGATTATGAATTATCCAAGCCCGATGTTGAAAAAACAGACGCTTTGTTTCAGGAATTAGAATTCCGTCAGATGAAAGCGCAATTCGACAAACTCTTTGGCACCGGAAAAGAATACGATGAAATAGTCAACAATGACGACGACACCCTTTCGGCACCAACAAAAAAAACAGCAACCACAAAAACATCAGAAAATCAAATGGATTTGTTTGGATTTTCTGACGATGAAAACAGCGAAGGAGTTTCTGTTAATAAATTCTATCAAACTCTCGAAGATACGCCTCATTTTTACCAAATTATTCAAGGCGATTTTCCTGTAAAATTATTGCTTCAGAATTTGGCACAGCAAACTTCAGTGTGTTTTGATACGGAAACGACCGGAATCGATGCTTTGAACGCTGAATTGGTAGGCTTATCTTTCTCTTGGGAAAAAGGTAAAGGATTTTATGTTCCTTTCCCCGAAAATCAAGAAGAAGCGCAGGCATTGATCGAGAGATTTAGGCCGTTTTTTGAAAATGAAGCCATCGAGAAAATTGGTCAAAACATGAAATATGATTTGAAAATTTTATCCAATTATCATATTCAAGTTAAAGGAAAATTGTTTGACACCATGATAGCGCATTACTTGATTAATCCTGATATGCGACACAATATGGATATTTTATCGGAGACCTATCTAAAATACAGCCCAAAATCGATTGAAACTTTAATTGGAAAAAAAGGAAAAAATCAATTGTCAATGCGTCAGGTGGAGTTGGAGGCGATAAAAGAGTATGCGACAGAAGATGCGGATATTACGTTGCAATTAAAGGAACATTTTCAACCTATTTTAGAAAAAGTTGGTACCAAAAAACTATTCGATGACATCGAAATTCCTTTGGTACAGGTTTTGGCCGACATGGAAAAAGAAGGTATTAACCTGGATGTCGATTTTCTAAAAAAGATGTCGATTGATATGCAAAAAGATATTGACACTTTTGAACTGCAGATTTATGAAACTGCAGGAGAGAAATTCAATTTAGCTTCTCCAAAACAGTTGGGCGATATTCTATTTGATAAATTAAGGATTGGCGGCACCAAACAAAAGAAAACCAAAACAGGACAATATGCCACTGGTGAAGAAGTTTTATCGTATTTAGCAGCTGAGCATCAAATTGTTCGAGATATTCTGGAATGGCGTCAAATGGTAAAACTACAGAGTACT
>JBOFUD010000024.1:0-8176 GCA_051652385.1 Flavobacterium sp. | reverse complement strand
AATAAATGATTGCACATTTACAAGGAAAATTAGTAGAAAAATCGCCGACACATGTTGTGATAGACTGTGCTGGTGTTGGTTATCATATCAATATCTCATTACATACTTTTTCGTTACTTCCAAATACTGATTTTGTAAAGCTGTATACTCATCTTCAAATCAAAGAAGATGCGCATACACTATTTGGTTTCGTAGAAAAATCAGAAAGAGAAATATTCCGATTGCTGTTGTCTGTTTCAGGAATTGGCGCAGGAATAGCCAGAACGATGCTTTCCTCCTTAGATCCCAAACAAATTACAAATGCCATTGCGGCGGCTGATGTAGTCACGATTCAATCCATAAAAGGAATTGGAAATAAAACGGCGCAGCGTGTAATTTTGGATTTAAAAGAAAAAGTAGTCAAATTATACGATTTAGATGATCTTTCTATCTCACAAAGCAATACAAATAAAGATGAAGCGTTATCTGCTTTAGAAGTTTTAGGTTTTGTTCGTAAAACCTGCGAGAAAGTAATTGAAAAAATAATTCTTGCTGAACCCGATGCCACTGTTGAAACAATTATTAAGAAAGCCCTAAAAAGTTTGTAAAAGAACCAAGAGAGTCCCATTTCATGCATAAAATTTGTATTTTTTTACTTGTTATATGTATCCAACTTGTCTCGTACGGGCAAGTAAATCCAACGATTCAGGATACGGTAAAAAAGGGGTATACCATAGGAAAGCTGCAAATTAAAGATCCTAAAAGTATAGTGTCTTCGTATACCTATGATCCAAAAACAGATCGTTACATTTACTCAAGTGCTATTGAGGGAATTACCATCAATTTCCCTGTTATTTTAACTCCTGCCGAATACGAAAAATTAGTTCTACAGGAATCAAGACGTACTTATTTTAAGAAAAAAGCGGATGCTATTGCTGGCAAAAAGAACGGTTCGGAGGCTGCCAAAAAAGATTTGCTTCCGCGATATTATATCAAGTCGGGTTTTTTTGAATCCGTATTTGGAAGCAATACAATCGATGTAAAGCCAACAGGGTCTGTAGAAATGGATCTTGGTGTTCGCTATACAAAACAAGACAATCCCTCTTTTTCTCCAAGAAATAGAGCCAATACTTCCTTTGATTTTGATCAGCGTATTAGTATGAGTTTGATGGGTAAAGTAGGCACTCGTTTGGGGGTAAACGCAAATTATGACACGCAATCTACTTTTGCTTTCCAAAATCTTATTAAATTAGAATTCACTCCCTCGGAAGACGATATTATTCAAAAAATTGAAGTTGGAAATGTGAATTTGCCATTAAATAGTTCTTTGATTCGAGGTGCTCAAAGTCTTTTTGGTGTAAAAGCCCAATTGCAATTTGGAAAAACTACGGTAACTGGTGTTTTTTCAGAACAAAAATCTCAAACCAAAAGCTTAGTGGCCGAAGGTGGAGGTACTGTTCAGAATTATGAGCTTTTTGCGTTGGACTATGACAATGATCGACACTTTTTCTTGTCGCAATACTTTAGAAGTCGATACGACAAAGCGCTAGAGGGCTATCCTTACATTGATAGCAGAGTACAAATTACACGAATTGAAGTTTGGGTTACTAATAAACAAAATCGAGTAAATGCTACCTCCAATAACTTGCGTAATATCATTGCGCTGCAAGATTTAGGGGAGGCACAGCTACCTGGATTGGCCGATAATGAGGTGGTCGTGTTAAGTCCTTCTACTGGGATTTTTAATAATTTGCCCAATTCTCCCTCTGATAATACCAACAATGACTATGATCCGGCGCAAATACTTTCGGGATCTGGTTTGTTGAATTCGAATATTAGAGAAATTGCAACGGCAAATACAGGATTTAATGCCACCGTTTCTGAAGGAAGAGATTATACCAAACTAGAAAATGCTCGAAAGCTTACCGCCAATGAATATACGTTTAATTCAAAATTAGGATTCATTTCTTTGCAGCAACGACTCAATAATGATGAGGTTTTGGGCGTAGCCTATCAATATACTGTAGGTGATCAAGTGTATCAAGTAGGTGAATTTGGCAATGATGGCATAGATGCAACCGATGTGGTAGGGGGCAACAACAATGCTCCTCAGGCGATAATTACCCAAAGCTTGATTTTGAAAATGCTAAAGAGTAACTTGACAAATGTTAAGGACCCTATTTGGAATTTAATGATGAAGAATATTTATCAGGTGCCTGGAGGCTATCAACTCAAGCAAGATGATTTTCGAATGAATATTTTGTATGCCGATCCCTCGCCAATCAATTATATCACCGAAGTTTCAGGTAGCCCATTTCCAGCCAACCCCTCTGCAGATAATAAGGTGGCGGAAACACCGTTATTAAAGGTGTTTAATTTGGATAAATTAAATTTTAATAACGATCCTCAAGCTGGAGGCGATGGGTTTTTTGATTTTATTCCGGGTACTACTATCGATGCTCAGAATGGAAGAATCATGTTTACAACTAAAGAGCCGTTTGGGGAATTAATATTTTCGAAGTTAAAAACTCCTAATTCACTCGAGAAATATAGCGATGTTGATTCTTACAATGGCAATCAGAAAAAATATGTTTTTAGAAGTATGTACCGCAACACCCAGGCGGGAGCTTTGCAGGATATCGATAAAAATAAGTATTTAATTAGAGGAAAGTACAAATCATCGAGTGGAGATGGAATTCCGATTGGGGCTTTAAATGTGCCGCAAGGATCAGTCGTGGTTACTGCCGCTGGACGCCGCCTAGTCGAGGGAGTCGATTATAGTGTTAATTACCAATTGGGAAGAGTACAAATTTTGGATCCTTCCTTGCAGGCTTCCAATACACCCATTGAAGTTTCCTTAGAAAATAATTCTATTTTTGGCCAACAAACCCGTCGTTTTATGGGGTTGAATGTAGAACATAAAATCTCTGATAAATTTATTCTAGGTGGAACTTTTTTAAAAATGTCGGAAAGGCCTTTTACTCAAAAATCCAGTTACGGTCAAGAATCTGTTAATAATACTATTTTTGGTTTCAACGGTAATTTTGCTGCAGAAATCCCCTTTTTTACGCGATTGGTCAATAAACTGCCTAACATCGATACGGATGTTCCTTCCAATCTTTCTATTCGGGGTGAAGTTGCATTTTTGAAGCCAGGTACACCAAACGCCGATAAATTTGAGGGAGAGTCTACGGTGTATGTTGATGACTTCGAGGGGTCGCAATCGACCATTGATTTGCGTTCCCCTTTTGCATGGTTTTTATCTTCAACGCCTGTCAATGATGCTGAAAGTTTATATAACTTCAATGAAAGTGCTACCGATTTAAGTTATGGTTTTAAAAGAGCTAAACTCTCGTGGTACACTATTGATCCCTTGTTTTATACTCAGAAGCCTTCCGGTATTACCAATAATGACATTTCCTTAAATTCTACCCGACGTGTTTTTAGTCAAGAATTATATCCTAATACGGATATTGCTCAGGGGCAAACTCAGGTGATTAACACCCTTGATTTGAGTTTTTATCCCCAAGAAAGGGGACCTTATAATAATGCAAAGACGTTCAATGCAGCACCAAAAGATAATTTTGGCGGTATGATGCGAGCTATAAGTACCACTAATTTTGAACAAGGAAACGTAGAATATATTCAGTTTTGGGTACTTGATCCTTATGTTGGGAAAGGAAATACAACGCCTACAAATTCTGGAAAATTGTATTTTAACTTAGGTGAAATAGCTGAGGATATTTTAAAAGATGGCAGAAAACAATATGAAAACGGTCTAGGTCCTGATCAAATAGTAGTAAATCCGAGGCCAATTTGGGGAGAGGTTCCGGCTTCACAATCCTTAATTTATGCTTTTGATAGTAATGAAGGCAACAGAGCCAATCAGGATTTAGGGTTAGATGGTATGAAAAACGATCAAGAAGCTTCTGTTTATACCAATTATGCTTCTGAACCAGATCCGGCGGCCGATGATTATACTTACTTTGGAAATACTACTGGAGGTGTGTTGGATAGGTATAAAAATTACAATAATACCCAAGGTAACTCGGCAGTTAGTATTTCTGATGCGAATAGAGCGTCGACCACTTTTCCGGATGTAGAGGACATCAACAGAGACAATACCATGAATACTATCAACGCATATTACGAATATAGTGTTGATATGAGGCCCAATATGAATGTTGGCGAAAATAATATTACCGATATTCGAAACACCCAAGTGACTTTACCCGATGGCTCTGCAACGGATGCTAGATGGATACAATTTAAAATCCCCGTTTCTCAGCCTCAAAATACCATTGGAGGCATTACCGATTTTCGTTCCATCCGATTCATGCGAATGTTTTTGACCAACTTTGATGCGCCGGTTACCCTTCGTTTTGGAGCTTTGGATTTAGTTCGTGGAGAATGGCGTCGTTATGAGAAATCATTCGATGTAAATGATCCAAATACGACCGATGATGATACTAAATTTGAAGTTTTGGCCGTAAATATTGAGGAGAATAGTGATCGTTGTCCCATCAATTATGTTTCGCCTCCAGGCGTAGTTCGAGAACAATTGTTCAACAATAATACGATTATCAATCAAAATGAACAAGCTCTGGCTTTGCGGGTGTCGGGAAGCGGTTTGGAGCCTAACGATGCCAGAGCGGTTTTCAAAAATGTGAGTATTGACATGCGACAGTTTAATCAATTGAAAATGTTTTTACACGCAGAAACGTTGCCCAATCAAGTAACGTTAAGAGACAATCAAATGGTTGCTTTTATCCGTTTTGGGAATGATTTTACAGAGAATTTTTATCAAATAGAAATTCCGTTGCAGGTAACGCTGCCTGCTTCAATTTCTAATTCAGATTGTTTGCCAGTGAGCCCAGAAATGGTTTGGCCACAGGCCAACGATATGGATTTGAAATTGGCTCTTTTGACCCAACTGAAAATTTTAGCAATGAGTATCGATCCTGCGACACTCCCAGCAGATGGAATTTATTATAAATTTGATGATGAATTAGATCAGTCCTTGGCTGGAAAAAATAATAGATTACGAATCGGAATTAAGGGAAATCCAAATTTTGGCTTGGTAAGAACCTTGATGGTTGGCGTAAAGAACGATGATCAAAGACGTATTCTTGGCGAAGTGTGGTTCAATGAATTGCGTTTGGCCCAAATGGACAATAAAGGGGGTATGGCGGCCTTGTTAAATATAGATACCAACATGGCTGATTTTGCACAGTTTTCGTTAACTGGTCGAAAAACAACGATTGGTTTTGGAGCGTTAGAGCAAGGGCCAAATGAACGAAGTCGAGAAGATATTCAGCAATATGGTTTAGTGACTAACTTGAATCTTGGACAATTATTGCCGAAAAAATGGGGCATCAATTTGCCATTTAATTATGGGATCGGCGAGGAAGTTATAACCCCGGAGTATGACCCTTTTAATCAGGACATCAGGTTAAAGCAACTTTTGGCTTTTACTACCGATAAGGATACAAGAGATAATATTCAAAATCGTGCTGTTGATTACACCAAACGAACCAGTATAAATTTTATTGGAGTTCGAAAAGAGAGAAAACCAGAGCAAAAGCAGCGTGTATACGATCCAGAGAATTTTACCCTCTCACAATCCTACAACGAAGTCGAGCGTCATGATTATGAAATTGAAAGCTACAGGGATCAACTCAGTAATTCGACAGTCAATTATGCCTTTAATTTTCAACCCAAAGCCGTAGAGCCTTTCAAGAAAAAAACTTTTGTAAAGAAAAGTGAGTACTGGAAATGGTTGCAGGACTTTAACTTTAACTATTTGCCCTCCAATATTACTTTCAATACTAGTATTATACGTCAAAATAATCGTCAACAATTTCGACAAGTAGATGTTGAGGGTATTGGACTGGACCCTTTATATAGAAGAAATTTCGCATTTAATTACCAATATGGTTTTAATTATAATCTAACAAAATCGCTACGTTTAAATTATACAGCATCATCTAACAACATTGTTAAAAGCTATTTAAATGATGATAACACTCCTATTGATTCCTTTACCATTTGGGATAGTTATTTTGATATCGGAGATCCTAATCAGCATACGCAACAATTTATAGTTAATTACGATATTCCAATCAATAAGATTCCTGTTTTTGGTTTTATAAAAGCCAATTTTACCTATCAAGGTGATTATAGTTGGCAACGCGCATCAAACGCTTTGTCTGATATTACTATTGAAGGGGTAGATTACAATCTGGGAAATACAATTCAAAATGCGAGTTCCAAAATTTTGAACACTTCTTTTGCAATGGAAACATTGTACAAATACCTCGGGATTTCAAGAAAAGGAAGTGCTGTCAAGCCCAAGACTAGTGCGCCAAAACCAGGAGAGAAGATTGTGAATAATGCTGTAAAAACTGTTCAGCAAAAAAGTCCGTTTGTGGATGGCTTACTCGGACTTGCAACAAGTGTCAAGAATATCCAGATTAATTACACCCATAATAGTGGAACTGTTTTGCCAGGTTTTATTCAAGGGTTAGGCTTTTTGGGTTCTTCAAAACCTTCGTTAGGCTTTATTTTTGGAAGCCAAGAGGACATTCGTTATGAAGCAGCAAAAAGAGGATGGTTAACTACTTTTCAGGATTTTAATCAAAATTATACGCAGGTCACCAACAAGGTGTTGAAGGCTACGGCAAATATCGATTTATTTCCGGACTTAAAGATTGACTTAACGGCTGATCGGGCTTATTCTCAAAATTCATCCGAACAGTACAGTGTTTTGGAGGGTAATTATCGATCATTATCGCCTTACAATTACGGAATGTTTTCTATCTCGACCGTTTTAATCAAAACCGCTTTTTCTACCAGTGACGAAAATGGTTCTGCTACTTTTGATGATTTTAGAAACAACAGATTGAAAATAGCCAATCGTTTGGCTTCTCAGCGTGGCTTAGATCTTTCTAATCCGGCCAACATCGATGTCGATGGGTTTCCGCTTGGTTATGGCAAAAATAATCAAGCAGTCTTGTTGCCGGCTTTCTTGGCGGCCTACATGGGAGCGGACGCTAATCAGGTATCTACGGGAATTTTTAGAAGTTTCCCAATACCTAACTGGTCTATCAAATATAGCGGGTTTATGAGGTATTCTTTTTTTAAAAACCGATTTAAGCGGGTTTCTTTGCTTCATAATTATCGTTCTTCTTATACGATCAATGATTATCGATCTAATTTCGAATTCACCAAAAAGCCGGATGGTATTGATGTTGGGGGCAATTATTTTAATCCGACCGTGTTGTCAAATGTCAATTTGGTTGAGCAATTTAATCCTTTAATCCGATTGGATTTTGAATTAAAAAACTCCTTCAAAGTTTTAACTGAAATTAAAAAAGATCGTGCTTTGTCGATGAGTTTTGATAATAATTTACTTACAGAAGTACAAGGAATTGAGTATGTTGTGGGCTTGGGATACCGTTTTAAAGATGTCATTTTCTCCTCTCGTTTGGCCGATAACCCTACTGGAATCATTAAAAGTGATATCAATGTAAAAGCAGATGTTTCTTATCGCAACAATCAGACAATTGTACGCTATTTGGATTATAACAACAATCAATTGGCTGCAGGGCAAAATATCTGGCAGCTACGTGTGGCAGCTGATTATTCGTTCAGCAAAAATTTAACGGCAATTTTTTATTATGATCATTCGTTCTCAAAAGCAGTAATTTCTACGACATTTCCTCTAACAAATATTCGGTCTGGTTTTACGCTTCGTTACAATTTTGGCAATTAATTTGTACCTATTCTATGTAAAAATCTAAGACAAGATAGCTATATTTGCTACTTATTTTAATAACACAACATTTATTTATTATGAGCATACCAGCTAATTTAAAGTACACAAAAGATCACGAATGGGTTAGTATCGATGGCGATATTGCAACGGTAGGAATTACACATTTTGCTCAAAAAGAATTGGGAGACATAGTGTATGTAGAAGTTGAAACGTTGGATCAGACATTGGAAAAGGACGAAGTTTTTGGAACTGTAGAAGCGGTTAAAACAGTTTCTGATTTGTTTTTGCCTCTTTCAGGAGAAATCATCGCTTTTAATGATGCTTTGGAAAGCACTCCCGAAGCCGTTAATTCAGATCCTTATGGTGCGGGTTGGATGATTAAAATTAAAATTGCAAATGCAAGCGAAATCGAAGAATTGC
>JBOFUD010000023.1:0-3013 GCA_051652385.1 Flavobacterium sp. | reverse complement strand
AAAAAAGAAAAAAGAGCTCCACTGTTACCCTCACGCAAACACGGCAAAACTACCTATTTCTTTAAACAACCAATCGCTTTTCTTTTGATTTACGCAACATTTCAAAAATTACTTTTTTATTAAAAATCACAATCGAAATCAAAATAAGACCATACGAAATCAAAGGTATAACAGTCACCTTTTCATTAAAATAAAACAACGCAAGTGCAAAATTGATGATGGGATTAATATACATCAAAATGCCCACCGCTGCCGATGGAATTCCTTTTAAAGCATACAAATTTAAGAATAAAGGAACTATCGTAAACACAACAACGATGACTAATAAACAAGCATAAAATAAAATGGATGTTGGTAACGGACCACTAAAACTTGGGTAAAACGGAGCGATTAATAATGAGATAAAAAGCAACTGTACATTGAGAACCAAAAGTTTATCAATTTGGTGATTTTTACGCTGACTTACCAAATAAAAGGCATAAGTCGATGCGACCACCAAACTATACAAGACATCGTGCCAATTGTTAAACATCAACAACAAACAACTCAATATACTCAACAAAACCGCCGACCATTGTGTTCTTGAAAGGGATTCTTTCAACAAAATAAAAGCAAAAACCGTAGTTAAAATAGGGCAAATTAAGTATGCCAAAGATCCTGCTTTGACACTTATATGATTGACTACATATATGAACAAAAACCAATTGGAAGCTAAAATCATACTCCCGCCACAGGTTAACACAATAATAGTTCTCTTTTGTTTGGGATTAAAATTTTTATAAACGGCCCAGTTTTCAAGGATAACACGTTTTCTAAACACAACATTTAAAAGCGTTAAAAACAAAACACTAAAAAAAACACGATAAAAAAGAATATCCAACGATGGGAAATCGGCTATAGGTTTGAGGGCTAAACTGAAAAATCCCCAAATGAAAAAAGCAGAAAATGCTGCTAGATAATACTTTGTTAGTTTCATTTAAATTAAATAGACAGCAAATGTACATATTTAGTTGGTCCATTTTTTTAAAATAGATAGCAAACCTCTGAGATTAACATGATTTTAGAATCACAAATGAAGCGGATCCCAATTAAAAATTCTATTTTTGCTTAAAATAAAGCACACAATGAAACGATTTTTCGGAATGTTAATCTTGGTTGTACTATGTAGTAGTTGCGATGATGGCGACCTTATTTTGGATGACTTAAACTTTGATAATGCCAAAATAGCAAAATGCACTTCGAATGGCATTCTGTATAAACTCAATGAAAAAGAAGCGCTATTGCTAGATTTACCTGATTTTGTTTTTCCGAGTGAAACCAAAACTCAATCCATCATAATTGGAGGTAAAAATCGTGTAGTGTATCGTTTTTATAATGGCCTTGTAGCCTCCGAAAATATTTGCGAAACCATTCCTCCTGCAACACCGGGTGTTTCTGATCAATGGAATGCAGAGGAAGGTAGTATCGAGATCACTTCAACTCCCATTAAAAAAGTTGACGAAACTAACAACAGTACGCGAATTACAGGTTATAACCACAATGTAGTGCTAAGAAATATTACATTCAAAAAATCTGACGGCAAAAATCAAAAATACGAGGAGTTAATTTTTGGTGCCTTCGGGACTACCATAGAAAACACACTCCCTTTTGCGTTTACTAAAGCATTAAACCAATGTGCAAGTACTAAACAAGTTTATAACTATATCAATAGTGAGTCGCTAACACTGAGTAACATCGACACAAATTTAATTAAAAACGAAATTACACCTTTGAATGCGCCCCGAACAGCATTAATTGGTGCTACAAATAATAGCATTATTTACAAGTCATTTAGTGGTTTACTTACAAGTGCGTATTTCTGTACTGCGACAATTCCTGTTTTACCGTCGGTTATTCAGGAATGGAAAGCTGCTTCTGGAATTTCCAACCTAGAAGGAATCATCGAAGTGAGCACGACCACCTTTGGCGCTAATGGCTTTAAACACACAATTGTACTTAAAAAAGCAAAAATGACTCGTGGGGAAGACAGCTTTTTATTAGGTGACACTTATATTTATGGAGAATTGATTACCAATTAATCTTCAGAATAACAATCAAAAAAAAGGTCAATTCAGTAAGAATTGACCTTTTTTTTTAACAGAAAATTACTTGGTGTTTTGCTTAAAATAAACTTCGGTGGCTCCCAAACCATATTTTTGATAATTAGCATCTTGAAACGATACATTTTCGTAGCGTCCTAGTAGAAAATCCAACTCAGCTTTAAGTACGCCCTCACCCACTCCATGTATAAAGACAATTTTTGGGATACGGTTACGAATTGCAAACTCTATATGTCGTTTGGCAGTATCGGCTTGTAAAGTCAAAATATCATAATTGGTCATGCCTCGTTTGTTCGGTACTAACTTTTCGATATGTAAATCAAATTCGGGTACGCCAACTTCCTTTTCCTTTCGTTCTTTCACAAAACTACGGGGTTGTGGTAGTGTTTTCTCCTTAATAATTTCTTCAACATTAATTCGCTTAATCGAATCCATAATATTGGTTTCGTTATTGATCTTCACCAATTCATTTGTAGTGAATTGCATCATAAAACCATCTTCGGTTTCTATAGTAATTTGAGTACCATGTACCGACACAATTTTTCCGTTGATGGCCTCATCTAAAACAGCTACTAAATCTCCTTTATTCCACATCATTATCTTCTTTTATCTGATTTTTACTAGGCGTTTTGGCACTTAAGCGCATCATTCCGAACATAAAAATAAATAACGCTAATACAATCAAATACACATTTTTTTCGGGTTTGGTTTGTTCGTAAAATGCAATTCCTATGGCCAAAACCACAATTAGAATCCTTATTTTTTTCATTTTCAAGTGATTTCAAGCCTCAAAAATAAGAAAATAAATAGGCGCGGAAAGAATAGTTGAAAAGGAATCACTCTTTTTTCGTAAAATTGTATAAAATCTAAGCCGATGCACTATAAAGATTTCATGATACCATGTTTAAGTAAAT
>JBOFUD010000022.1:0-7528 GCA_051652385.1 Flavobacterium sp. | reverse complement strand
TGTTGGTTTCGGCCTTGGCTATTTCCGGAGTTCCGTTGTTTTCCGGTTTCTTTTCAAAGGACGAAATTTTACTAACAGCCTTTCATCACAACGTTCCGCTATGGGTGATTGGGTCTATTGCCTCTGTTATGACGGCTTTCTATATGTTCCGCCTAATCTTTTTGACCTTTTTTAACGATTTTAGAGGAACTGATGCCCAAAAACACCACTTACACGAAAGCCCAGCATTGATAACAATCCCATTAGTAATACTTGCTATTTTAGCAGCTTTTGGAGGTGTTATAAGCTTACCAGGCAATAGTTGGTTGAATCATTATTTGATTCCAATGCTGCCAAAATTGGCTTCTGCTGAACACCATTTAGGAACAACAGAATATGCTTTGATGGCTGTAGCTGTTGTTGGTGGATTGCTAGGTATTGCAATTGCTTATGTTAAATACATTAAAAACAAAATCGTTCCACCGGTAGATACTGAAATAACGGGAGTGACTAAAGTGGTGTATAATAAGTTTTACGTAGATGAGTTGTATGATACGGTTTTTGTTTTAACTACGAATACTTTGTCTAGTTTCTTCAGAGATTACGTTGAAACTGGTCTTTCAAATTTTGTTTTAGGATTTGGAAAAGTAACGAACGAAATTGGGCACTATGGAAGAAAAATTCAAAATGGAAGCATTGGATTATACCTTTTTGCTTTTGTTTTAGGTCTCTGCGCCATCATTTCCTATTTATTTTTAGCACAATAATACACCTATACTATGAACGTATCACTTATATTACTTTTACTTTTAATTGGAGCTTTGGTCACCTTTTTATCAGGAGACAAGCTAGCTTCAAAGGTGGCTTTGGTCTTTGGACTTGTTACTTTTGCTGCTTCTGTAGTGCTCTTGAATCATTACAATGCTGGCGAAAACATTAGTTTTATTTCTAATTGGATGAATCAACCCAAAGTGTTCTTTGCTTTAAAAGCAGATGGCTTGTCTCTAGCGATGCTTTTGTTGACTACTGCGTTAACACCGATTATTATTTATTCCTCCTTTGGGAATGATCTTAAAAATGCTAAAACTTTTTATGCCCTGCTTTTATTCATGGCTTTTGCTATGGCAGGAACTTTTTTGGCAGCGGACGGACTTTTGTATTATATCTTTTGGGAGTTAGCTTTACTTCCCATTTATTTCATCGCGCTTGTGTGGGGTAATGGAGATACCGAAGATCGAAAGAGAGCTGTTGTAAAATTCTTTATTTATACACTTGCAGGTTCCTTATTCATGTTAGTGGCTTTCGTTTATATGTATCAAAAATCCGGTAGCTTTTTATTGGAAGATTTGTACCAATTAAACTTGACTATTGTTGAGCAAAAATGGATTTTCTTAGCGTTTTTTGGCGCGTATGCTATCAAAATTCCTTTAATCCCGTTTCACACATGGCAAGCTAATGTGTATCAAAAAGCGCCTACTGTTGGGACGATGTTGCTTTCTGGGATCATGCTAAAAATGGGGTTATACAGTGTTATTCGTTGGCAATTGCCTTTAGCAAGAATGGCTGCCAAAGAGTACATGCCTATCTTTATTGGTATTGGTATTGCAGGAGTAATTTATGGTTCGATCGTAGCTTTACGTCAAAAAGATCTAAAAAAATTATTAGCTTACTCGTCATTAGCGCACGTTGGACTGATTGCGGCTGGAGCGTACACCTTGACCCTTGATGGATTTAGAGGCGCGGTTTTACAAATGATAGCACACGGTTTTGTGGTGGTCGGTTTGTTTTTTGCTGCCGAAATTATTTACAGAAGATACGAAACACGATCAATCGTTGAAATGGGTGGCATTCGTGCTCAGGCACCACAATTTACTTCCTTGTTTTTGATTTTAGTATTAGCGTCAGTAGCCTTGCCAACCACTTTTAATTTTGTGGGAGAGTTCACTGTTTTGTACAGTTTATCGCAAATCAATATTTGGTTTGCAGTATTAGGAGGTACTACTATTATTTTTGGAGCGTACTATATGCTAAAAATGTTCCAATATGTAATGCTGGGAAAAACTAACACAAGACAATTTAAGGATTTAGCGGTAAGTGAGTGGATCACATTGCTAGTTATTGTGGCAGTTTTGTTCTTTTTTGGAATGTATCCCAAGCCTATCACTGACTTAATCACGCCAAGTCTTCAAGAAATTTTAACTCAAATCAATCGAATCAATTAGTCAAATAAAAAATGAATACATTAATAGCTATAATTGGATTAGGTGTTTTATGCCTTTTATTTGAAATTCTTGATTTCAGAAAAGGAATTATTCCTGTCACCATCATTGGATTACTCGGCGTATTGGGACTCACAATTAGTAATTATGATATGCCAGCTGCCTACTACCATAACATGATAGTAGTGAGTAATTACTCTGTTACTTTTTCTAGTTTGTTTATAGTGCTAACTATTTTTTTAGTGGCATTAAGTCATAATTTTTATGAAAAACATCAGTCAAAACTTTCGGATTTTATTGCCATAAAAATATTTTTATTAGCGGGTGCCGTTGCGATGGTTTCCTTTGGTAATTTGGCAATGTTCTTTCTAGGGATTGAAGTGCTTTCTATTGCTTTATATATTTTAGCAGCCAGTAGTCGTTTGGATTTAAAAAGTAATGAGGCCGGAATGAAATATTTTTTAATGGGGTCGTTCGCCTCCGGAATCTTGCTTTTTGGTATCTGTTTAGTCTATGGTGCTATGGGCACTTTTGATGTAGCTGAAATCAGTGAAATGTCTAAATCAGCTGAATTACCAGTTTGGTTTCCAATTGGCATTGTGCTTTTGACTATTGGTATGTTATTCAAAATTGCAGCGGTTCCTTTTCATTTTTGGGCTCCTGATGTTTATGAAGGCGCGCCTGCTATGACGACAGCTACAATGAGCACTTTGGCCAAGGTAGTTGCCATGGGCGCCTTATTTAAGCTACTAAACGTTTTGAATGCCAACTTGGATGATAAGTTTCAAATTGTGCTTGTCGTTGTGTCGATTGCCTCTATGACGGTTGGTAATATTATGGCAATTCAACAAAGCAATGTAAAGCGGATGTTAGCTTTTTCCGGAGTGTCGCATGCCGGCTTTATGCTGATGACCTTATTAAGTCTGGGTTCTTCTGCGGGTACTTTGTTGTATTATGCGTCTGCTTATGCTATCGCTGGTATAGGTGCATTCAGTGTTTTGCTTTATGTATGTAAGAACAAAAAGAACGAAGATATTGCCAATTTCCACGGATTAGGTAAAACACATCCATTGTTGGCGGCTGTCTTGACAGGTTCGTTATTGTCAATGGCTGGAATTCCAATTTTTTCTGGGTTCTTTGCCAAATTAGCTTTGTTTAGTCAAACTATCGAGTCAGGATATTTAGTGGTTGTTCTATTTGCTGTAGTCAACTCTATTATCAGTGTCGGGTACTATTTCAAATTAATACTAGCCATGTACACAAAAGAATCAAATGAAACGAGAACAGCAACGCCTGTTTTGATTTACGCTGTTGCAATTGTTGCTTTGTTATTAAATATAGCTTTAGGGTTATTTCCATCATTAGTAATGGATTTACTGTAGTGTAAATGCGCCCTAGCGTTCAGTATCGGCCGTCTTTAATGTATAATTTAAGACGGTTTTTTTATGGATTGAAAATTCTGATCTATGTGCGATAAAAGTAAATCAATGCATTGAAAAGCAATATTTTTGAACGATATGTTAACAAATTGGAATGCTGTTGTTCTAGATTGTTGCTTTTGAAATTTGAGGTTTTCTTTTCAAAACAATGATGTTAAGTGGTTTGGTGTCGTGGAGGATATAATGGGCTATCATTGAAGTTGTGATTTTAGAAAGTGGTTGCGTCAAATTTGTTGCAAATCAAGGTGTCGCGATATCGATAGGAGCGATAGCTTTTGTAAAACTATAGCGGATAGCATGGTGCACTGGCAATCGCTCTAAAAATTGTTTTTTAAATACAAATAGTGGTTGTAATAATCGATAATTCCTTTTCCTTGTAGTAAAATATCGGCACCAATGATGCCGTGAACTGGTTTGGCTTTGTGTTGGACAAGCGCTTCGTTTACGTGAGATAAGTCGAAAATAATTAGGGCTACCTCCTGACTTTTCCAACGCCCTAATTGCAGGGTGTTGTTAGTAGAAAGCTGGGTAAACATGCCTGTTCCCCCGGCACCTGAGGCTTTTGTTTTTGATTTTTTGGCTTTTAATTGAAAATGTTCGATTCCACCGAAATCTACACAACTATTCGAGGCGCCTGTATCAAGAATGAAGTTGCCCGAGATGCCATTGATTTTTGCTTTGACTAACAAATGCTGCGTTTTGATGATTTTGAAGCGTATTTTTTGGTATTTTTCTGTTTTTAAAATAGTATGTAAATTTTCCATATAAAAGTCTCTTTTTCAAAAGTAGGGTAAAATTTTCAAAACTGCTCTTTCAAAATACTAACTTTGTCCCGCTAAAATTTTAACATGATACTTACTGATACACACACTCATTTATACTCCAACGAATTTGACCAAGATCGTAACGAAATGATGCAACGCGCCTTGAATGCCGGTGTTTCTCGGTTTTTTATTCCAGCTATTGACTCGTCTTGTACGCAAGGGATGTATGATTTGGAACGGAGTTTTCCCGAGCATATTTTTTTGATGATGGGCTTGCACCCGACGTATGTGAAGGATAATTACGAGGCCGAATTAGCACACGTTTCAGCTGAATTGGTCAAGCGAAATTTCTACGCCATAGGCGAAATAGGAATCGATTTGTACTGGGATAAAACCTATCTTAGGGAGCAACAATGCGCGTTTAGACAACAAATTCGCTGGGCTAAGGAGTACAAACTACCCATCGTGATTCATTGTAGAGAGGCATTTGATGAAATTTTTGAAATTTTAGAAGAAGAGAAAGGACCTGAATTATTTGGGATTTTTCACTGTTTCACGGGTACGTATGAGCAAGCGCTTCGCGCTATTTCATACAATATGCTTTTGGGTATTGGAGGAGTGGTCACTTTTAAAAATGGAAAAATTGATCAGTTTTTGCATCAAATTGACCTAAAGCATCTTGTTCTTGAAACCGATGCGCCATATTTGGCTCCCATTCCTTTTCGAGGCAAACGTAATGAAAGTAGTTTCGTGATTCATGTTGCGTCCAAATTAGCGCTAATTTATAACCTGAGTATTGAAGAAATTGCGACCATTACAACCGAGAATGCTAGGCGAGTTTTTGGGATTTAAAGATAAATTTGGCTAATGTTTGCCTTTTTTTTTGTTCTTTTGTTGCTTTAAAAACGGAAAAACTAATGCAAAAATTTGACGATATAAGGCCTTTCTATGATTCTGAAGTAAATGAAGCGCTCCGAGAGGTGATGCAACATCCTATGATGAAAGCGCTTATGAATTTTACTTTTCCAGAACTAAACGACGAGGTTTGGAAAGAGCAATTGCGCAAAACACATTCCATTCGTGATTTTCAATGTAACTTCATCTATCATTCTGTTGGGAAAATATTAGATAAAAGTTCCGATGGGTTAACAACTTCTGGATTTGAACATCTTGAAAAAAACACCTCTTATCTTTTTGTGTCCAATCACAGAGATATTCTTTTGGATACCACGTTGTTAAATGCCACCTTGTTCGAACATGGCTTGGTCATGACGGCTTCGGCCATTGGCGACAATTTGGTCAAAAAATCGTTTCTAAAAATATTAGCAAAATTAAACCGTAATTTTTTGGTGCTTCGCGGACAATCACCGCGAGAAATGCTGCAAAGTTCAAAATTACTCTCTGAGTTTATTGGCCAATTATTGTTGCACGAAAACCGTTCGGTTTGGATTGCGCAACGTGAAGGACGCACCAAAGATGGTAATGATGCGACCAACCCCGGTGTTTTAAAAATGCTTGGCATGGGATCTGATGAGAAAAAAGTGATGGATTATTTTAAAAAAATAAAAATTGTTCCTGTTTCTATCTCTTATGAATACGACCCAACCGATGTTTTAAAAATGCCGCAATTGATGGCCGAAGCCAATAATGAAGTATACATCAAAGAAAAAAACGAAGATTTTCAGAATATATTGAGTGGTGTTTTAGGTCAAAAAAAACGCATTCATATTCATGTTGGAAAAGTTATCGACACTGAAATTGATACCATTGCGGCCATTGAAAATAATGCCAATAAACAAGTTTTGGCTTTGGCGCAAACCATCGATGACGCCATTTTGACTAATTATAAATTATGGCCAACTAATTTTATTGCTTTTGATTTGATGCACAAAACCAATCATTACGCTCATTTGTATACTGAGGGCGAAAAATCGTTGTTTGAGCGCCGTTTAGAAATGCGAATAGACCATGATAACCCGCAGGTTTTGGAAGGTTTCTTGGCAATGTATGCCAATCCAGTGGTAAATAAATTAAAATATAGCAATGCGCTCTAGTACCAAAATACTTTTGATCTATACCGGTGGAACAATTGGTATGCAAAAAGATTTTGAAACCGGAGCTTTGAAGGCCTTCAATTTTGATAAACTTCTGAAGCAAGTTCCCGAATTGAAATTGTTAGATTGTACTGTTGAAACTATTTCTTTTGATGATCCGATTGATTCCTCAAACATCCGGCCGGAGAGTTGGGTCGCCATAGCCGAAGTGATTGAAGAAAACTACACTGCTTTTGACGGTTTTGTAGTGCTTCATGGCTCAGATACCATGTCGTATTCGGCATCGGCTTTGAGTTTTATGCTTGAGAATCTTGCCAAACCTGTTATATTTACAGGGTCCCAACTTCCCATTGGCGATTTAAGAACCGATGCCAAAGAAAACTTAATCACTGCCATTCAAATCGCATCTTTGCAAGAAAATGGGCGAGCTGTTATTGCAGAAGTCGGCTTGTATTTTGAATATAAATTGTTTCGTGGCAATAGAACTACAAAAATTAGTGCCGAACATTTTAATGCGTTTACCTCGCCAAATTATCCTTGTTTGATTGAATCAGGCGTGCACTTAATGATTAATAATGATTTGCTTTTGCCATTTTCCAAAAATAAAGAATTGCAAGTACACAAGGTTTTTGATACCAATGTGATGATTGTAAAGATGTTTCCTGGAATTAATAAAAAAGTGCTCCAAACGTTGATGACTATTCCTGATTTAAAAGGAATAGTGATAGAAACTTTTGGTTCTGGTAATGCCCTTACCGAAGCCTGGTTTATTGAATTACTTGAAAAGTCTATCCTTTCAGGTATTCCGATCATCAATGTTACCCAATGCGCAGAAGGCAGTGTTGATATGGGGATTTACGAAACCAGTTCAGAGCTAAAGCGAATCGGCGTAATTTCTGGAAAAGACTGTACCACAGAGGCTGCCATCACCAAGTTGATGCATTTGTTAGGAAGAAAAATTCCGACAGCAGAATTTAAAAACGAATTCGAAAAATCAATTCGAGGCGAAATGGGATAATTATTACTTTTTCCTTTTGTAACTCGTTTTTTTTTAAGTTATTTGCAAACTCAAA
>JBOFUD010000021.1:0-1601 GCA_051652385.1 Flavobacterium sp. | reverse complement strand
AATGATTCGTGCTACCTCACCTACTTCTTCTGTGAGTTGTGCCATATTGGTCAATTCATTAAAATAACGAACGCCGTGTTCTTTAATCCAGTTGTCTACGTCGAGTTGTGCGTTTTTTAGGTTCATCGTCTTTTATTTTGTTCCAAAGGTAAATAAACTCTTTAAAAGTAAAGAACAAATCATAGAAAGCACAAAAGCGTTACACTTTTTTCAATACGATTTTTTCGTTCAATTTATCAATAGTTCGTTGATAAAACTCTTTCAACATGTCATAATAACTGGCTCCAAGAATAACCTTATTCACTTGAGTACTTACTACCACTTGAAGAATATTTGCTTCAAATTTTGAATTAAAAGAAAAACTCACCACTTCATCTTGTGCACTTATTTTAATTGGCGTAGGTAAATGCTCTACAGAGTAACCTTGGGGAATTTCGATAGAAACGAGAAATTTTTCTTGTTTGGTTGGTCCAAAATAAATAGGCATTTTTCGATCTTGCGTTTTGAAGGGATTCTTTAAGGACTTCAAAAACAATAATGGATTGACGTATATTTTATCGCCAATTACATCAAAAGGATGGTCTAATTCAAAAGAATAAGCTTCGATTAATGGCTTAGACAAATCGGTTTTCAGGTTTGTCAAGCTATAATCCTTAACCGTTAATCCATTGACTTGGTTCTCTATTTTTTCGATTTGCGTTTCTGGTGAGGTATCAGCATTTTTTTGTCTAAAATCTAGGGCTTCAAAATCTGTTTTCTGATTTTTATAGGTTCCTTTTAAAACGCCATTGGCCGCCAACTGCGCTGAAATTCCGTAAGTAGTTCTGGATATAGGATTTTCCATTAAACTAACCTCGGCTGACGAGCCATCGGCTTTTAGCAATCTTCCGGTCCAGTTAATTAATGGCAAAGGTAAAATATTGGGTGCCGTGTATTTATTGGCTGCATCCAACAAATAGTTTTTACCATCGGCCACCACTGAAGCAATAACGTAATTAAAACCGCTGCGTCCAGGAAAGGCAGGGATCCCATGATCTATTGTACTAACCAAAACAGGACTGGCTTGAAGACCTAACAAATTCAGCATATTAATCAGAATAAAATTAATCTCGGCTACATTTCCTGTGGACGTTTCATACGCTTTTTCGACCCCTTTATCCGTATAAACTCCGTAGTTTTTATCCCAATTCATTTTTTCTTGAACGTGTTTAAAAACGGCTTCCATTTTTTCGGTCTGTGTAGTTTTGCCTTCTACGCACTTTCGAACATGCGACACAAAATATTTCCCTTTAAGCAATTCGTCACCAAACTCTTTTTCCTTAAAAATAGTTTTGGCAACCCCTTCCCAAGTAATAGAATAATCCTTATCCGGTTTGTCGGTATACCGAATTCGCTCCAACTCTTGTTGGATTTTAGAGGTGTAATTTTCAGCATTATCAATAAAATCTTCCTCATATAAGCCCGGTATATCTTGAGCTGTATATTTGGTATTGATTTGTTTGTAACTTAAATGAGCCGTTTGCTTTACTTCATTTTCGTAAGAAGCAGAGCCATACACCATTTCACTAGTACTTTTAACTTCATTAAAACCAGTCAAAATG
>JBOFUD010000020.1:0-2593 GCA_051652385.1 Flavobacterium sp. | reverse complement strand
TAAAAGCTTTAATCGAAGAATTAGAAATTGCTTGTCCAGAATCGGGTTCTCGTAATTGGACTGAAGTGCGTCAATTCAACTTAATGTTTGGTACCAAATTAGGAGCCTCTGCTGATACGGCCATGGATTTATACTTGCGTCCGGAAACGGCTCAAGGTATTTTTGTCAACTTCTTGAATGTTCAAAAATCGGGAAGAATGAAAGTTCCTTTTGGAATTGCACAAACCGGAAAAGCGTTTAGAAACGAAATCGTAGCGAGACAATTCATCTTCCGTATGCGTGAATTTGAACAAATGGAAATGCAGTTTTTTGTGCGTCCAGGCGAAGAAATGCAATGGTACGAACACTGGAAAACCACACGCTTGAACTGGCATTTGTCCTTGGGATTAGGAAAAGAAAATTACCGTTTTCACGATCATGAAAAATTGGCGCATTATGCCAATGCCGCTGCCGATATCGAATTTAATTTCCCTTTTGGGTTCAAAGAATTGGAGGGAATTCACTCGAGAACTGATTTTGACTTAAAAGCACACGAACAATTTTCAGGAAGAAAATTACAATATTTTGATGCTGAATTGAATCAAAATTACGTGCCGTACGTAGTGGAAACTTCTGTTGGTTTGGACAGAATGTTCTTAGCGGTTTTCGCGACTTCCTTAAAAGAAGAAACACTCGAGGATGGTTCTAGCAGAACGGTACTAAAATTACCATCTGTTTTGGCGCCGACCAAAGCGGCTATTTTACCTTTGGTAAAAAAAGACGGCTTACCAGAAATAGCTAAGAAAATCATCGAAGAGTTACGTTGGGATTTCAATGTAGCTTATGATGAGAAAGATGCTGTGGGACGACGTTACAGACGTCAAGATGCGTTGGGTACCCCATTCTGTATCACAGTAGATCATCAAACGGCAGAAGATCAAACCGTGACTATTCGTCACAGAGACACAATGAAACAAGATCGTGTGGCGATTGCTGATGTAAAAGCCATTATCGAGAACGAAGTATCGATGAAAAATTGGTTGATGAAAATGTAATACAAGTGTCCTATAAAAAAAGCTTCTCTGGTAACGGAGAAGCTTTTTTTGTAACTCAGATTTTTTGATGCGGAATGAGAGGTGGATGGGCATCAAATTCTTTGGGAAATCTGTGACTGAAACAAGGACCAAGGCTTTGAGAAAAGCTACCCGCTTTCTTAAAACAGGTCGTACAGTTGCCTTTACTTTTGTCAGGGTCATGGTGCAGGTCTCAAGAAATATATATTGTAGTATTTTGCTTCCATTTGTGATATTGTATTAACATTTGAAAGGTTTGTTTTAACAAAATAACAAAAATTGCAAGGGATGCTGTACTTTTATGTGCGCCTGTACGGATGATTTCTTTGCCAAGCGAGAGTATTAGCAAGAGCGTCGCGCAACAATTTTTTTTTAATGAGGGATACAAGACGAGGCTGTGCATCCTTCCAAACAAATAAAAGCCACTTTTGCTTTTCAAGAAGATGAAAGCGGGCGAGTACTAAACAGAACCACATGTAGTTGCATGAACTATAGCTATATCATTCTAGATCTTACAGAAGAAAGCGCTTTGCAAACCAAAGCAGCAGCAGATGGGATGGTCGAACTTGTTTTTTTGGGTATGGCACATACTGCAGAACAAGGATTGCACTTGGTTTTAACGCACAAACCTAGGTTAGTTTTTTTAGAAATTGCTTCTGTTGATAAAAAAAATGGCCTCTCGCTATCGTTCATAAGCGACTTGCATCGTTTTCTTGACGATATTCCTAAAATTATCATCACCACAACAAAGAAAGAGTTGGCTTTTGAGGCAATTGATTACGGTGTTTTTGAGTACTTATTAAAACCATTGATGCCTATTCAGTTGTTGAAAATGCTCCATAAGTTGCACAAAAGGGAAAGCGTAACAGCATCAAAATTAGGAATTCATCCCGCTAAAACGGAGTCCTCTAATGCTTTTGTGGTCCAAAGTAAGGATCGCGACCTACAGCCTCTAGTGCTTTGCATAAAATCCTATGGGGATTATCGCTACATCAATGCCGATGAAATTACCTACTTCGAAGCCGACAACAACTCGACGGATATCTATTTGATGTCAGGAGAGAAAATTACGGCCTTTAAAACCCTGAAACACTTCGAGTCGGTTTTGACGTTTCCTTTTGTGCGAATCCACAACAGTTATATGGTCAATCGCAACTATATAGCTCGAATACAGCTAGGTAATTCCCTATGTTTTATCCGAAATTCAACTACTAAAATCCCTTTTTCTAAGTCGTATAAACGGAATATTGAGGTAATTCTTGCGGAATATGCCAATGGGAATTACATAGAAATCTGATAATCAGTTGATTTACATGGAATTGGGTGCTATTGACTAACGAATGGCTGCAATCTACCAAAAAAGGTGTTTTTGTGTAGGAAAAAAAATGTAATCCTACTTAGATTTACCAAACAATTCCGCAACGAAGCGGAAAGAAAAGTAAAATCTAATCAAAAATATAAAGCCACAATTTATGAAAAATGCAATCTTAACTATCGGATTATTTACACTTGTAATAGGATTAACTTCATTTACTACTCCA
>JBOFUD010000019.1:0-3041 GCA_051652385.1 Flavobacterium sp. | reverse complement strand
TACCCGTTTTTAGTAGTAAAGCCAAAAGTTGTTTTGCTGAAATGCATTTAGCCTCCGATTTGATTTCGAGTACGTATCCCTCCGACTTATTGGGCGATTACCAAGTGCACAACAAGAAGACCGTCATGCAAACTATAGCCGTTTTAAACGAAAACAAAGTCATAGCCGTCACACCAAAACAGCTACAAACCGGAATGGCCAACGTCATAAAAAATACCGGACTTCAAGGACGCTGGCAAGAATTAAAAGCCCAGCCAAAAGTCATTGCCGACACTGCACACAACAAAAACGGATTGGCCCTTGTTATGAAACAAATTCAAAACGAAAAATTCGATCAATTGCATGTTGTTTTAGGAGTAGTAAACGACAAAGATCTAGCAGAAGTGTTACCATTATTTCCAAAAAACGCTATTTATTATTTCTGTAAGCCTAATATTCCCCGCGGATTAGAAGCCACAATATTACAGACCGAATCACGCCATTTTAACCTCAACGGAAAAGTATATTCTTCTGTATCAGAAGCCTACACTACTGCCTTAAAAAACGCGACTCCCACAGACTTTGTCTATGTAGGAGGCAGCACTTTTGTGGTGGCAGAAATTTTGTAATTTTTTTTCATTTTTTCTTGCACATCCAAAAAAGGGTTGTATATTTGCACACGCAATCACGATATGATAGCCACCTAGTAAAATAGGGCGATTAGCTCAGCTGGTTCAGAGCACCTCGTTTACACCGAGGGGGTCGGGGGTTCGAACCCCTCATCGCCCACCAAAACTCCTTAAGCAATTAAGGAGTTTTTTTTTTGTAAAAATCGAAAATTCAAAAAAATGGACATTTTAAAAAAAGCTATAATCAGGAGCGAAAAAACAGGCATTCCCAGGCAGCAACCTTCCCGCTCTCCGCTATATCTTTTGTTCCGCTATCGCTACACAAAAGGATGCCGCTGCGATCGGGGCTAAAGAGCCACAAGGTTTTCTATTGCCAAACACAAAAAATTAAGATTTGTTGTCGTTTTGTGAATACAACTAAGATTTTTTTATATTACTTCATCACCGCATTTATCTTCTCCCAAAGCGCGCTATCAAAACCCGAAAGCGCAAAATTAGGATTCGCAGGATCCGAAGCATTCCCCATTCGTATCACTACCATATTTTTACTTGGAATCACATAAATACGTTGATCTTCGGCACCCATCGCCGAATACATATCAGCAGGTGCATTAGGCACCAAAGCGCCTTGATAAACCGCTTGCCCTCCCGGAACCATATATTTAGATTTCCCATTCAACCACCACAAATAACCATAAGAAGGATTGATGGATTGTGAGGAAGTGACACTTTCCTTAAAAAAAGACTCATGGACGATTTGCTCCTCTTTCCATTTGCCATTATTGAGTGCCAAAATCCCAAATCTGGCCATACTTCTGGCAGAACTATGATAAATCTTAAAAATAGAGCCAAAATTCCAAAAACCATCCATACCTATTTTATCTTTCAACTTGGCACCAAAATACTTTTCAAAATCTTGTTTGCTTGCCGCAGCCACCACATCTATCAACTTCTGAAACACATTATGATACGACCATCTTGTTCCAGCATCGGCCAAATAAGTCAAATTTGATTGCATAACAAGCTCTTTTTCGTCATTTAAACCAGAACTCATCGTTAGCAAATGTCTCAAGGTAATCAGATTTTCTTTTTCTAGCGGCTCACTCGTCCATTCTGTACCTAAATACTGTGACGCTTTATTGTTGATATTAAGCAAACCTTCTTGTTGGGCAATTCCCGTGGTGGTAGCGACTAACGTTTTTCCAGCGCTATTCCATTGCCAAGCGTCTGCAGCCTTGTGTCCGTTGAAGTATTCTTCTATTACGATTCTTCCATTGACCAGAATCATAAAAGATTTGGTGTTTTTTTGCACCAAGTAATCTTTTAAGGGCTGAACCGCACTTTGGTTCCATCCCAAACTGGCTATAGATTTTGTTTCCCAAACACTTCCCGTATTGGGTGGAAAATATAGTTTCTCCTTTGAAATTTGCGGAGCAAGATCTCCTTTATCACACCCAACAAAAAGAAAAGAGACTAGTAACACGGCTAAATATTTCATGAAATGGGTTTGAGTTAATGGTTTGTTAAAAACATAGACTGCAAATCAACAAAAAGGTTTAATTTCAAACTATTGAGAACGCAACACCAAAAACTGTTCTATAGCTATAAGAAACAAATATCTGACAATATTCCATAAAAAAAGCGGCTTAAAAAACCGCTTTCAAAATGTATTATTGACGTTTCAACTCTAACTTCTCTGCAAAGTAATCGCAAAAATCAATCATGGTAGCCGCCATTTTTTCGTCATTGGTAGCTCTTTTAAAAGTTTCAGACATCGCTACTAAGGTTTGATGAAAAAAGATTTTCATCTCGTCTACCGGCATATCTTTAGTCCACAAATCTATGCGCATACTTTCCTTTTTTTTGCTATCCCAAATAGAAAGCATGATCGCTTTAGCTTCTTCTGCCTCCACACCGCCATCTTGAGCGGTCCACAGTAATTTTTCGGGAATTTTGTTTTCGTCTAATTCGACTTGAAATTTAATTTCTGATGTATGAGTATTTGACATTATTTTTTGGGTTTATATTTTGATTTTTCAAAAACTTCTTTTGCATTTTTAGAGAGTAATTCCGTTACGGGAATAGGATTGTTTTTCATGTAAGAACGTACAATTTGCCACCCTATCCATGCACCCACTTGACCCGGAGAATCATTATCTATTTCAAGATAAAATTTTGAAAATGGAGCCGGCTGAATAAAACGCGGGGCTAATTTTGAATCCACACTATAAAGCATCTCTTTTTCGATAAAGTAGCGCCAAATGTATCCTTCATTTTCAGTGCACCATTTATCTTGCTCGTCGGTATATCCAATTCTAGAGGCGTCAGTGTAATTAGGCAAAAGCAATTCTTTTACATACAATTCCTTCCCAGCAAAAATCATTTGCGATAGAAAATCTCTACCGGTTAAAGGAGGCATTTTAGAACTAATAA
>JBOFUD010000018.1:0-4057 GCA_051652385.1 Flavobacterium sp. | reverse complement strand
TTGATTGCGGCTGGCGGAATCGCTACAGGGAGAGGAATGCTTGCGGCAATGGCTTTGGGTGCTGATGGTGTTCAGGTGGGAAGTCGTTTTGCTGCTTCGGTAGAATCCTCAGCTCATGAGAAATTCAAAGAAGTAATTGTGAATGTAAAAGAAGGGGATACACAGTTAACCTTGAAGGAATTAGCACCAGTGCGCTTGGTGAAAAATAAGTTTTATAATGACGTTCAAGAGCTGTACGCAAAATGCCCAACCAAAGAGGAGTTAGTTTCCTTACTAGGTAGAGCCCGAGCCAAACGCGGGATGTTTGAAGGCGATTTGGTCGAGGGCGAATTAGAAATTGGTCAGATCGCTGGAGTAATCACCGAAATTCAGCCCGCAAAAGAAATTATTAATACCATGATGGCCGAGTTTCAGCAAGCCCAAATTGAAATCGGACAATTCCAATTTTAACCCCAACCCCAAACGCATCCTAATGTCAAAACCTACTATTTTATTTTTGTCTTTTGTTCTGTTTTTTTGTTTTCAATTTTCGAACGCTCAAACCTATAAGTTTCAAACTTCGGGCTACAGTGTTTTGGAGAAAAATGAAAAAGGTAAATGGGGCGATTGGTCTGAATTGGATTTACTTAAGATCCCGATTTCTTTAGATACCTCCAAGCATCGAATTGTTGTGTACACTGCAGTTCCTCAGATTTATTCCATAGAGGATTACGCTGAAATTCAAGAAAACAATACCGATATCATTTATTCTTTTACATGTAAAGACGAAAATGGCGATGCCTGTACTTTGATGATTATTACGCGAAAGCAACAAGATAATCGCAAACAGTTATACATCAATTATGAGCATAGGATTTATTTGTATAATATTTAGTTGTTAGTTTAGTCCTTAGTGAATAGTGATTAGCTCAGGAACAACTAACAATAAACTATAAACCACAAACCATAAACTACAAACCAAAAGCCCTTACTCTCTTTCGATATCTTTTATGAATTCATCATATTCGAGATAAAAAAGTTCTAAAGCATTCATTTTTTCAAAGAAAAAGTCAAAAATATACTCCCAATGGTTGCGATTGCTCATGCTAAAGCCGTCTTTTTCAACCCAAATGCGGCTAATGGTTTTGCCGTTTTCTAAAGTGTGGTTTTTCTCAAATACTAAATCTTTGATAAAATCGTCCTCTAAAATGGTTTTCAAAGCTTCTATTTTTTCGAAATATTGGGAACGTAAGTCATCATTTCGGTGCTCAATGTCGATGAGTACTTGGGCTTTTTTGTTATCGGCAAAAAATTTAAAAGAGAAATCTTTAATTTTCGTGTCATACAACACCCATTTTCTTGGATATTTCGTAGCGAAATCTACCCAAAACTCATGTTTTAATTTTTGATTATCAGCTTTACTGTACATTTGATTAAAATTTAGTGTATTAGTTTGTTCTTTAGGGTTATTCTTGTTATTAAAATTAAGGTTACGAATTCACGAATGATATTGTCTTTTATTTGTTAAATTAGATGAAGCGCTTCTATTACTTTAAGGGTGCTTTTTTCAAGAAAAAACGACAAAAAAGGAGTTTTTATCTTGGTGCTGTACGCTTGATTCTATTTGTTTTGAAATGATTTGTGCATTCGGGGTTCTATTTAAGGACTCCTTGTTTGTATTCCCAATAAAACTATGGTACTTTTATAGAAATGCACTGCAAAAATAAGTTTTACTCATGAAATTTCAAGATTTTCAGCAATATATCCCTCAAATACAAGAGGCTGAGCTACCTGCTTTTGCTTCTCATGTGAAAATGGCCCCAAAAGAGCGGATCGAATCATTGAAAGCCTTCGATTACAACGATAAAAATCCCAGAATTGCAGCAGTTTTGATGTTGTTGTATCCCAAACAAGAGCAAACGCATTTGGTATTGATCGAGCGCAATTCGTATGAAGGTGTTCATTCGGCACAAATTGCATTTCCTGGGGGTAAATTTGAGAAAGAGGATGTGGTATACGAAACCACCGCATTGAGAGAATCTGAGGAAGAAATTGGTGTTTCGAGAGATCAAATTCAAATCATCAAGCCGTTTTCTCCCTTGTATATTCCGCCGAGTAATTTTTTGGTGTATCCTTTTTTGGGTATTGCAAATAAAGCCTTACACTTTGTTTTAGATCCGAAGGAAGTGGCTAGTGTTATCGAACTACCTTTAATCGATTTTTTAGGTGACGCCCTTTTGCATGAAACCATATTGACCACGTCATATGCTGTAGATGTAACCATTCCGGCCTTCAAAATTAAGGAGCACGTGGTTTGGGGGGCTACTGCTATGATGTTGAGTGAGTTAAAGGAAGTGTTGCGTTTTGCGATACAAAACCCTTAAAATAGTGATGATTTCCCTTGATTTATTGTAAAAATTGTGTGATTTTCGTGTTTTATAATCGTTAATAAAATATGTCGTATCTTTGCACTCCAATTTTTAAAATTAAATTATAATGGGATTATTTAAAAGAAATCCTTTTGGTCATATACTTTTTATCAAAAAATGGTTAATCCGCATTTTTGGGGTTATCACACACAGGCGTTACCGTGGTTTTAATGAATTACAAATTGAAGGTTCTGAAATTATTCGAAGTTTGCCCGATAAAAATGTACTTTTTATTTCCAATCATCAAACCTACTTTGCTGATGTTGTAGCTATGTTTCATGTTTTTAATGCCAGCTTAAGTGGTAGAGATGATAGTATCATCAACGTAGGATATTTGTGGCAACCCAAAATGAACATTTACTACGTAGCGGCCAAGGAAACCATGCGTGCAGGACTCTTGCCCAGAATTATGGCATATGTTGGAGCTATTACGGTGGAAAGAACTTGGCGTGCCAAAGGAAAAGATGTTACCGAGAAAAAAGAAGTCAATCCTAATGATACCGAAAATATTAAAATTGCTCTGGCCGATGGTTGGGTGATTACTTTTCCTCAAGGTACCACCAAATCCTTTAAACCCGTTCGAAAAGGGACCGCGCATATTATCAAGGAGCACAGACCTATAGTGGTTCCAATCGTAATTGATGGTTTTCGACGTTCTTTTGATAAAAAGGGTTTGCGTTTAAAAAAGAAAGGTATTTTACAATCGTTTATCGTGAAAGAACCTTTGGAGATTGATTATGAAAACGAGACAATCGATGCAATTGTTGAAAAAATAGAATATGCCATTGAGCAACATCCTTCGTTTTTGAAAGTTATTCCTGCCGAAGAAATTGAAGCCGAGCAAGAGTTGAATAAATTACGAAAATGGGAATATTAAAAAACAAAAGCGGTCAAATTTGACCGCTTTTTTTATAAATCTATTTTTTTTAATTCTTTGTAATTATCCAATAAACGTTTTAATAATCGACCATAAATAAGGCGGTAAAACAACCAAAATGCTCCAAAAATAAGCGCTATAAACAACAAGAGGAATAGAGATGTAAAAGCCATCATTGCGTAATTATCGCCAATTTTATCGGCCAATTTTACCGAATCGGGATTAAATTTAAAAGCGATATAAATACCGATAAAAAATGACAGAACCAATTGTCCAAGATTGTAATAAACATAATTATTAACTATTTTTCTTGTTTTGATAATGTCTCGCATTAATTGCTTGGTAGAGGCTGTAGTCGAAATAATTTTATAGTTTTTGTAAAATAAATAAATGAAGACGAAGAGTACAATATAACTCAGTATGTTGTAGACAGTGAAATAAGTTGTGAACTCCTCGTGGTTCATTTTCTTGAAATAGTCATCCATATTTATTCCAAGGCCTAAAATAAACCACAGTAATAACTCCAAAACACTCAAAATCAAAATCCACTTCACAATAGAAGAAGATCTTTTATGAATCATCCGGTAAATGTCGTTTTCGCTCACTTGCTCAAAAGAAGCTTCATTCTTTTGCCAGTCCTTTTTTAATAAATCCAGTTCTTTCATGATCCTAACGGATTTAGTATTTTTTTTAATTTCCCCTTAATTCTGTTCATTTTTACTCTCGCATTGACCTCGCTAATTCCTAATGTTTCGGATATTTCGGTGTAGTC
>JBOFUD010000017.1:0-2225 GCA_051652385.1 Flavobacterium sp. | reverse complement strand
GCCAAAGCCGCTTCTTTGATCGCTTCCGCAAAAGTAGGATGCGCATGAGACATTCTGGAGATATCTTCGGCAGAGGCTTTAAACTCCATCGCTGTTACCGCTTCAGCAATTAAATCAGCGGTACGCGCCCCAATCATGTGTACTCCTAAAACTTCATCGGTTTTGGCATCGGCTAGGATTTTGACAAAGCCGTCCAAATCTGAACTAGCACGCGCACGACCTAAGGCTTTAAAAGGAAAACTTCCTACTTTGTATGCTACACCAGCGACCTTTAATTGTTCCTCTGTTTGTCCCACAGCCGCCACCTCTGGCCAAGTGTACACCACTCCGGGAATTAAATTATAATCGATGTGTGGTTTTTGACCGGCTAAAATTTCAGCCACCATCGTGCCTTCTTCTTCTGCTTTGTGTGCCAACATTGCGCCACGCACCACATCGCCAATGGCATAGATATTTGGAGTTGACGTTTGCAAATGGTCATTGACTTCAATTTGGCCTCTTTCTGTGATTTTCACGCCAGCTTTATCGGCATTCAATCCGTCCGTATAAGGACGACGACCTACTGAAACTAAAGAATAATCTCCTTCTAAAGTGATGATTTCCCCTTTGGCATTTTCAGCTTTCACGGTTACTATATCACCCGCTCTTTCAACCGATTGTACTTTGTGGGAAGTATAGAACTTCATGCCTTGTTTTTTAAGGACTTTGGTCAATTCTTTAGACAAAGAAGCATCCATACCTGGAATGATTCGGTCCATGAATTCTACTACAGATACTTGAGCGCCTAAACGCAAATATACCTGACCAAGCTCGATACCTATCACTCCACCACCAATAATTACGAGGTGTTTGGGAACTTCTTTTAATTTTAAGGCCTCAGTAGACGTAATTATTCTTTCTTTATCGATTGCGATAAAGGGCAAAGAAGCTGGTTTTGAGCCGGTAGCAATAATGATATTTTTCGCTTCCATGGTTTCAGAAGTCCCGTCGGCTTTGGTTACTGCCACATGAGTAGCATCTACAAAAGAGCCCAAACCATTAACAACAGTGATTTTGTTTTTATCCATCAAAAACTGAACCCCGCCGGAGGTTTGATCCACAACGGCTTGTTTGCGGGCAATCATTTTCTCTAAATTCACTTTTACTTCTCCGGAAAGTTCAATTCCGTGATCGGCAAAATGTTTGATTTCATCATAATGATGCGAGGAAGCCAGTAAGGCTTTGGATGGTATGCATCCCACATTTAAACAGGTTCCTCCAAGCGTGGAATATTTTTCGATAATAGCGGTTTTGAAACCCAATTGTGCGCAACGAATTGCCGACACATATCCTCCAGGACCAGAACCTATAATGACAACGTCAAATGAACTCATAGTATGATGTTTAGTTTTTGTGTGCCAAAAATAAGGAATAAACTTTTGTTTGAACCTACCTTTTTATCATTTTTTTGGGTGATATTTTTACCAAAAATCACACCTTTAAAATTTTAGTGCTTCTTTTTTAGATAACGAATTCTATCCCATCTACTAGTTTGTTTTTGGATGGACTAGCGAGGCAATGGTAATATCCTGCATCGACCGTAATGTTTGCTCACGCACCGCTATTAAACCATGTCGTAAATGACAGGATGCCTCCTCCTTGCAATCGCTGCAGGGTTCGTAAAAATTAAGCGATGCACACGGTAAAAGTGCAATTGCTCCATCAAACAACCGATGAATATCTGCCAAGGTGATTTCGTTTTTAGATTTCAGTAAATAATACCCCCCCAGTTTGCCTTGCTTACTGCCTACAAAATGCGCTCGTTTTAAATCTAAAAGAATTTGCTCCAGAAATTTTTTGGGTATCGAAGCCTCTTCAGAAATCGTATTCGTTTTAGCGATCACTCCTTCCTCTTGTTGTGCCAAAAAGAGCAAGGCTTTCAGGGCGTATTTAGTTTTTTGTGACAGCATTGCTTTAAATTTTTGGCTAAAATACAAAAAAACAATCCTCTATAGCCTGGCATTTGATGTTCCTTGTATTTGACTCTTTTAACCCAGATTCCGCATTAGAAATCTACTACAACTGAATTACTTCACCGTTTTTATATTTTTAGCGGAGTTCAGTGAATGGATTTCTTCTTCAAAACCAAGAACTTTTTTCACGAGTGTTTATTTTTAGTGGAGTTCAAGATACGCTTCGCTTGGTTCTCCTATTTTTAAATTCAAAATACAAAAGTATTATCTCAT
>JBOFUD010000016.1:0-4411 GCA_051652385.1 Flavobacterium sp. | reverse complement strand
AAATTATATACGATGTCTCTAAAAAGTCAATTGCTTTTGGTTCGTGAGACTGTGACAGAAAACCTAAAAAAGGATACTTTTCATTTGGATCAATTTCAAGCTCTATTGTAAAAGCAAGATTTGTTAGTATAGATTTTATTTATAGAAAGCATCCTAAGTAAGGATGCTTTCTTATTATTTGTTATTTCTATTATAAAACTAATTATTATTTATTTTTGTTATAAAAAACAGCCTTCATAGCGTGTTTTTAAGCCTTTATTTCGATTTAATTAACACTAAGTATCTCTTTTGTTTTTTAGTTCTTTAACGTCTTTTATTTTAATTTTGGGCCCTTTTTTTAATAGATTTTTGGGTTATCAACTTTCAATTGTTAATAAAGTTGTATCTTTATGTAAAGTAACATTAAATTTTATGAGTTATGTCAAATAATACTGGAAATACTATTTTAGCACTTTTAACAGGCGCTGCCATTGGAGCAGGAATCGGAATATTGTTTGCACCCGATAAAGGGATTAATACTAGAAGAAAAATTCGAAAAGGAGTAGAGGAGGCCTCAGAAGATTTAAGTGAGAAATTTTATGAAGCTTCGGATAAACTGGTTGAAAAAGTATATTTAACGAAAGATGATTTAGAGCATGGTTTAGAAAATTTTGTTTCAAATGCTAGTCATAAAACCGAAGATGTCATTTCTTTTTTAGAAGAAAAATTGGCGGCTTTAAAATTAAAAAACGCAAAATTTCAAAAATAGCATTTCATTATGGCTTTAGATGAATTAAAAGAAAAATCCGAAGATCTTCAGGAACAATTTCAAGGATATGTTGAAAGCAGTGTGGCGTACTATAAACTTTGGGGTTTTAAAGTTGCCATGAAATCAACCACCATGATTTTGAAGTTTACCCTAATTTTGCTTTGTTGTGCTATGGTTTTATTATTTGTTTCCATAGCTGCAGCTTTGGCTATCGGAAATTATTTTAATAGTAATGCACTCGGTTTTCTTTTCGTGGGAGGTTTTTATTTTTTGAGTACTATTGCTTTATTTATGGTCAAAGATAAAATTGTTGAAGGTCCAATATTAGAAAAATTTTCAGAAATCTTTTTTAACGATTAAATTATGGAGTCCAAAAAATATGCCTCATACGCTGAGATTGATCGTGATTTGGAAATGTTAAAATTAGAAAAACAAATTCATTATCAAAAAGTAGTGCTCAGTTTCCAGCAAGCCAAAGAAAGTTTTGAACCCAAAAACATAATCAACAGTTATTTAGGATCCTTAAAAGAAACCATTACTAACAATTATATTCAAATTTTACAGAGAGCCCTTCCGTATCTTGTGGGTTGGGTACTCAATAGAAAAAGAGGTCGTTAAGCCTCTTTTTTTGTTTTATTCTTCTGATATAGGATCCTCTAGTTCGGGATTTTCTTGTGATTTTTTACTTTCGCTTTTTGTTTTTTTACGTTCAGTTTTCTTCATCATTTCACCCACTTGGTTCGAGGCAGAGAAGGAGGCAACCATATTATTCAACATATCGCTTCCGGCTTGTGGTGAATTGGGCAACAAAATTAAATTCGAATTGGTATCGGCTCCAATGGCTTGCAAAGTGTCATAGTGTTGGGTAACAACTATTAAAGCCGACGCTTCTTGTGAATTGATGCCCACTTTATTCAAAACATCTACACTTTCTACAAGTCCTCTAGCAATTTCTCTTCTTTGATCTGCAATACCTTGACCTTGTAAACGTTTGCTTTCTGCCTCCGCTTTTGCTTTAGCGACAATTCTAATCCTGGATGCTTCGGCTTCAAATTCGGCCACTGTTTTTTCTCTATCTGCCGCATTGATTCGGTTCATCGCATTTTTTACTTGTATGTCTGGATCAATATCTGTAACCAAAGTATTGATAATTGTATAACCATAAGTAGTCATAGCTTCATTTAATTCTCTTTTTACAGCTATGGCAATATCATCTTTTCTTTCAAAAACATCATCCAAAATCAATTTTGGTACTTCAGCGCGAACCACATCAAACACATAAGAAGTAATTTGATCGTGTGGAAATTCTAATTTATAAAACGCATCATATACAGTTTCTTTCACCACCATAAATTGTACGGAAACTTTTAGTTTAACAAAAACGTTGTCCTTTGTTTTGGTTTCAATAATAACATCTAATTGTTGAATTTTCAAATTTACACGGCCTGCAATTCTATCAATCAACGGGATTTTTAGTTGCAATCCGGATTGTCTAATACTGTGAAATTTACCAAAACGTTCCACGATAATGCTTGTTTGTTGTTTTACCGTGAAAAATGAAGAAAGAAAAATGAATAGTCCAAAGACTAAAATGAAAACTAAAAAGATATCCATGATGTTTTATTTAAGATTGTTTAGAAAGTTACGTAAAAAAAATAGCTCCCCAATTGGAGAGCTAGTATTTATAACGTTTTTATGGCTTTTTCTAACCTAGAAATGGTTTCGTCCTTTCCAATGATTTCGACAATATCGAATAGGTGAGGGCCTTTCAACGCTCCAACCAAACTTAAGCGAAACGGTTGCATAATTTTACCCATGCCAATTTCATTTATGGTCATCCAATTTTTAACGACAGTTTCAATATTCAAAGAGGTGAAATCTGTTATTTCTTTAAGTACTGAAAGGAGTTGTTGCATTAATTCTGGTGTTTCTTCTTTCCAATTCTTTGTCGCTTTTTCGTCGTATGCAATTGGTGCTTGAAAAAAGAAATCGCTCAAATCCCAAAATTCTGACACAAAATTTGCTCTATCTTTTATTAAAGAAACAATTTTGATTCGTTTTTCTGTTGTACAAGCGATATTTTTTTCTTTTAAAATAGGGGAGAAGCTGTGGGCTAAATCTTCGTTGGTTTGTTTCAATAAATAGTGGTGATTGAACCATTTGTTTTTTTCCGGATCAAATTTGGCTCCAGATTTATGAACCCTTTTTAAATCAAATACTTGAGACAATTCTTCTAGTGAAAAAATTTCCTTTTCGGTTCCATCATTCCAACCCAAAAGAGCCAAAAAATTAATGACTGCTTCTGGATAAAAGCCATTTTCTCTGTACCCAGATGAAACGCCTTCTGCTGTTTTCCATTCTAAAGGAAATACTGGAAATCCCATTTTGTCTCCATCTCTTTTTGATAATTTGCCATTACCAATTGGTTTTAAAATTAGAGGTAAATGCGCAAATTCTGGTGCTTCCCATTCAAATGCTCGGTATAGTAAAACGTGTAATGGCATTGAAGGTAGCCATTCTTCTCCGCGAATCACATGCGATGTTTCCATTAAATGATCATCTACAATATTTGCCAGGTGATAGGTTGGCATACCATCGCTTTTAAATAATACCTTATCATCTAAAAGGTTGGTTTCAAATTTTACATCTCCACGAATAATGTCTTTTAAAATTAAAGTTTCGTTAACGGGAGTTTTAAAGCGAATGACATAGGCTTCGCCATTTGCAATTTTCGCATCTGTTTCTGCTTGTGATTGTGATAAGGAGTTGTTTAAGTGAGCTCTGTTGCTGTGATTATATATAAATGTTTTACCCTCTGTTTCGAGTTCTTTTCTTAAATTATCAAGTGATTCAGCGGTATCAAATGCATAGTATGCATTGCCGGATGCGATCAATTGATCAGCATATTGTTGGTACAAATGTTTTCTTTCACTTTGCCTGTAGGGTCCAAATTTTTCATTTTTTCCAAAGGTTTCATCTGGTGTAATGCCAATCCATTTCAAAGATTCTAATATATAATTTTCAGCACCTTCAACAAATCGATTTTGGTCGGTATCTTCAATTCTCAAATAAAAAGTACCGTTATTTTTTTTAGCAAACAAATAATTGAATAGAGCCGTTCTAACACCTCCTATATGCAAAGGTCCGGTTGGACTTGGTGCAAAGCGCACGCGTACTGGTCTTGACATGATTTTTTTTTACAAATATACGATTTTAGCTTTGTATTAAATTGATCTATTTCATCCTTTCCTTGAATGTTTTTCTTTAACGAATCGTATATTATTGTAATTTTATAGGTTATAGTTTAAACTTTTAGCCTTTGGAATCTAGTAACATTATTTATCATAAATTAGAAGCCTTTATCATTAAATATTATTCGAATGAATTAGTTCGTGGCACTTTGCTATTTATCGGTTTTGGTTTGCTTTATTTTTTGTTCACGCTTTTCATTGAATATTTTTTGTGGCTGCAACCCGCTGCTAGGACTTTTCTCTTTTGGTCTTTTATTGGAGTAGAAGTGTTTTTGCTGTGCCGGTTCATTGCATTTCCTTTGTTTAAATTATGTAAGTTTCAAAAGGGATTATCTTACTTTGAAGCTTCCAAAATCATTGGTAATCATTTTCCTTTGGTTAGTGATAAATTACTCAATTTTCTTCAGTTATC
>JBOFUD010000015.1:0-3378 GCA_051652385.1 Flavobacterium sp. | reverse complement strand
CCACAACTAATGCGAAAATTGTTACTTTTTGGTTATATATTTAACTAATACAAAATAACTTTCTTACGTTATGATTGCGAACAATTTAGCTTATATAGTTGTTTTTAAAGTTAAATTTTTAACAAAAAGCGCTCTTTTTAATGAATTTAATATAATTTACTTGGCAAATTAATTTTTTAGTTTACTAGTTAAAACTTACATTTGCCTAAAATACACAATCATGGCAGGAAATAGTTACGGCACCTTATATAAAATAACAACATTTGGCGAATCTCATGGTGAAGCATTGGGAGGCGTTATTGATGGTTGCCCTCCCGGTATAACATTAGATTTTGAAGCTGTTGAACATGAAATGAATAGAAGGAAACCAGGCCAATCAGCAATAGTTACGCAACGAAAAGAGCCAGATGCCGTTCAATTTTTATCTGGAATATTTGAAGGGAAAACGACAGGCACCCCTATTGGCTTTATAATACCCAATACCAACCAAAAATCAGACGATTACTCCCATATAAAAAACAACTACAGACCCAGCCACGCTGACTACGTGTATGACAAAAAGTATGGATTTCGTGATTACCGGGGAGGTGGTCGAAGTTCCGCCAGAGAGACAGCAAGTAGAGTGGTAGCAGGTGCAATTGCAAAGCAAATGATCCCCGAAATTACAATCAATGCATACGTTTCCTCGGTCGGCCCACTTTTTTTAGAGAAACCGTATCAAGAAATTGACTTTTCAAAAATCGAGAGTAATCCCGTTCGTTGTCCAGATGAAGAAATGGCATCACAAATGGAAGAGTACATTCGTGAGATTAGGAAACAAGGCGACACAGTTGGAGGTACCGTGACATGCGTCATTCAAAATGTACCTATTGGTTTAGGTGAACCCGTTTTCGATAAATTGCATGCTGAACTTGGAAAAGCAATGCTTTCGATTAATGCCGTAAAAGGTTTTGAATTTGGCAGCGGTTTTTGTGGAGCAAAAATGAAAGGGAGTGAGCACAATGACCAATATAACAGCGATGGAACTACCAAAACCAACCTCTCTGGTGGTATACAAGGTGGTATTAGTAACGGAATGGATATTTATTTTAGGGTAGCTTTTAAACCTGTCGCAACCATAATGCAAAAACAAGAAACGATAAACGCAACAGGCGAAAAAGTTGAAATGACTGGTAAAGGCAGACACGATCCTTGCGTAGTACCAAGAGCCGTTCCTATTGTAGAAGCCATGGCGGCCATCGTTTTAGCTGATTTTTATTTAATCAACAAAACCTATTTAAAATAATCACCTTAACACCAAAGCAACCAATGGCTAGCATCCCCAATCAAAAAAAATCATTTTTCAAAGGACTTACCGGTCAAATTTTAATTGCCATGTTATTTGGCGCAGTGTTGGGTATTTTTATTCACAACACTTGGGTAGCAGAAAACGCTCAAGAATTTAGCAACAAAATAAAAATCCTAGCGACTATATTTATTCGTTTAGTACAAATGATTATTTCACCTTTAGTCTTTACTACTTTAGTTGTTGGTATTGCTAAACTTGGAGATATCAAAGCGGTAGGGAGAATAGGCGGTAAAGCATTGGGGTGGTTTTTTACGGCATCTTTTATCTCACTATTAATTGGAATGTTTTACGTAAATATTTTGAGTCCTGGTGTTGGTCTCAATTTATCACATGTCGACGCGAGTACCGTCGCGGAAGTAACCGGAAAAACACAAAGTCTTTCATTTGAAAATTTTATTGAACATATTGTCCCTAAAAGTATCGTTGAAGCAATGGCAACCAATGAAATACTACAAATTGTTATTTTTTCCATTTTCTTCGGATTAGCCGCAGCTTCAATTGGTGACCATGCCAAACCGATAGTAGATTTTATGGATCGACTGTCGCATATTATTTTAAAAATGGTCAATTTTGTAATGAAATTTGCTCCAATAGGTGTTTTTGGTGCGATTGCTGGTGTATTTGCAGTACGTGATTTTTCTGAATTAGCCATCACCTATTTTAAATTTTTTGGCTCATTCTTAATTGGAATAAGTACTTTATGGATCGTTTTAATTGCAGTTGGCTATTTATTTTTAGGTAAAAGAATGAAAAGCCTTCTTCAACACATTGTAAGTCCCGTTATTATAGCCTTCGGAACCACGAGTTCGGAAGCTGTGTTTCCTAAATTGACTGAAGAACTTGAAAGATTTGGAGTAAAAGATAAAATTGTATCATTTATGTTACCTCTTGGCTATTCTTTTAATCTTGATGGCAGTATGATGTACATGACATTTGCAGGTATTTTTATTGCTCAAGCCTATGGCATACATTTAGATTTACCAACGCAATTTACAATGCTTTTTGTATTGATGTTAACCAGCAAAGGAATTGCAGGAGTACCCAGAGCTAGTTTGGTGGTAGTTGCCGCTACATGCGGAATGTTTGATATTCCTGTTGAAGGAATTGCACTTATTTTACCAATTGACCATTTTTGTGATATGTTTAGAAGCGCTACCAATGTATTAGGAAATGCTTTGGCCACTTCAGTTGTTGGCAAGTGGGAGGACGAGTAATCTTTTCTTCCAATTCCAAAAGAGCCTGGGTAATAATTTTACACAGGCTCTTTTTGTTATCAGCATATCAGAAAGAAAATATTTTTTTATTTTTTTTTGAATCAGATGGGTAATATGACAAAAAAAATGTTAATTTGGGCAATGAAATACTTACTTTTTTATAATAAAAAACATAGCAGACAACCATGCCTTCAAATCGTTTCGTTTTCGTATTGCTTCTTTTTCTACTATCTATTTCTAACGCATCTGCTATAAATCAAAAAGAAGATTTTTCGAAACTTATACTACAATCTAAGCAAGCTAATGACTATTTTCGGAATAAAGATTTTGAAAAATCGCTGCTTTTGGCTAGAGAGGTGCTCAAAAAAGCACTCAAAACGGATAATGATTATTTAATTTCCATAACCTATAATACAATTGGTTGCAATTACAGCCAATTTTCAGAATACGATAAAGCCATTGATTATTTCAACAAATCATTATTTTTTGCAAAAAAATCAGCCAACGACACCTTACAATTTAAAGCATTAAATAATCTAGGAAACGTTTATTGTTTTAATAAAAAAAATTTCCAGAAAGGGATTCCTTTTTTCAAAAAGGCCATATATTTTTGTAAAAAAATAAAAAATGAAAACTTTCAATTATTTGTAAGTATAAATATAGCTTGGGCATATTTCGAAAATGGTAATTTCGAGGAAGGATTAGAGTTTTTTAACTATGCAAATACCCATTTTATTGAAAAAGGAAATGAATCTATTTGCACAATTTATGAAATGATAAATGGCATGTACTTCAACCAACTAAAAAATTATGAAA
>JBOFUD010000014.1:0-8971 GCA_051652385.1 Flavobacterium sp. | reverse complement strand
GGACCTTCTTGAGAAACCATCTTTGATATCAATCCTTCATAATCAAAGTCAATATAACTATTTTCCTTGTGTGCCAAAAAAGTGGTTTTAGATTCTTTGAATAGTGACCTAGGCTGACTCTTTTTAGTTACAAAATAAGATGTTGCCTCTAAAACATTGAGCTGAATGGTAGTATTATTGGCTATTTTCCTAATTGTTTGCGTTTTGCCATTGGGCCAAATAACTCGCAAGGAATCAATCTTCTTGGCTCCAATTCCGAAGGTCATTGTATATTCTATCGACGATTGAAAACCACGAGAAGGGATAAGTTCTTGTCTCATAATTTCAGATTTAGCGTATAATTCCACTACGCTACCTACTGCAAATTTATTTTGTTGATCGCCTTTTAATTTAACTTTAATGAAATGATTTTGTTTGTTTTTTTCTGAATTATTTTTATACACAAAGGCTTCCATGTTCACGTTATTGACTATAAAATCTAAATCACCATCATTGTCTAAATCACCGTAAGCCGCCCCATTAGAAAAACTTGGCGTGTCTAGCCCCCAATTTTGTGCTTGATTAGTAAAGGTAAGATTCGCATTATTTTTATAGGCATAATTGGCAATTGGCGTACTAGGCATTTTATTGATAATGGTTTCAATCTCCGCTTTTTTTCCGGTAATTACCATTTTTTGCATCAACTCATTAGCAAAAAAATCCATGAAATCTTGGTTGGTCAAGTCATGATAAATACCATTGCAAACATAAATATCCTTTAAGCCATCATTGTCCATATCGAACAACAAAGCGCCCCAACTCCAATCCGTTTTGGCAACACCGGCATAATTGGCAATTTCGCTAAATCGATCGTCTCCACTATTTACTTGCAAGGTATTTTGCATGTACTGATTGTAAAAATCTAAATTACTTTTTCGTGTAAACAAATCGTAATTCTCAAAACTAGTAGTAGTTTTTAATCGGTCATCTGGCTCAGGCAACATATCAGTTACAAAGATATCAGCCTTGCCATCGTTGTTGATATCAGCCATATCTGCGCCCATGGAAGATTGACTAATATGGGTTGTCCAATCTTGAATTTTCTCAGAGAAAGTGCCATTTTGATTGTTGATATATAAATAATCTCTTTCATAAAAATCATTGGAAATATAAATATCGGGGTATAAATCGCCGTTCACATCTCCCACTGTTACCCCCAAACCAAAACCAATTAAACTTCCAAATATCCCCGCTGATTGGCTTACATCAACAAATTTTCCACCATCGTTACGCAATAATTTATCGCCACCACCTTTTAAAATATCAGCTACGTCCCAATCTTTGTCACGCAATTCTCTTTTGTTAGAATAATTCAAACTGCTAACGGGAATAAAACTATTATTAAGAATATACACATCCAAATCTCCATCCTTGTCATAGTCAAAAAAGGCGGCATGCGTTGTAATTCCGGTATCGGCTAAGTTGTATTCTTTGGCTTTTTCGGTAAACGTTAAATTTCCATTATTGATAAAAAGCTCGTTATTTTGTTGATTTCCTTTACTGTTACCCGCATTACAAACATAAATATCCAGCAAGCCATCGGCATTTACATCTACCATTACCACACCGGTCGACCAAATTTTAGTTCCCCCTATTCCTGCCTTAAAAGAAATATCTTCAAAAACAAAATTGCCTTTGTTAAGATACAATTTGTTTTTACCCAAATTCGAAGTAAAATATACATCTGCAAGCCCATCGTTGTTGATGTCTCCGATAGCTACTCCGCCTCCGTTATAAAAATTTCGATATTTAAAGATATTCATTTCCTCTCCATTTTTGACCTCATTAACGAAATCAATTCCTGTAGTAGAAGAAGGCATTTGTGTAAATAGAGTATCAGTTTTTACTTTGGAACAACTCAGAAAAAAAAGAGTCACGACAGCCAACAGCAGAAATCGTTGCAGCATAATAATGATAAGGTTTTAATTATTTTTGATGGTTTAAATAGGACTGTAATTTATATAATAAAAGTGTGATATGAAACAACGCACGGGAATTATTTCAATAAAAAAGAGGGTAGCTATACCCTCTTTAAACTAACACAAAACAAAATTAATCTAAACCAAAACTCTTTAATATCCAGGATTTTGCTTAACATTAGGATTAAACAAAGCATCTGCTGGTATTGGATATAGCGCGTATTTAGGACTTGACGTTGTTGGCTTTAACTCTCTTGGTCCAAGGAATTTACCAAAACGAATCATATCATTTCTTCTCCAGCCCTCATACCAGAGTTCTTTTCCTCTTTCGTCGTATACACCTGCTAGTGTTGCTGGCGAGCTACCCGCCGCCAATCCTACCCTAACTGAAATTTGATCTAAAATAGTTTTAGCAGTTGCGGCACCTCCAGTTCCTCCGCGCAAGGCTGCCTCAGCTTTCATTAACAACGCATCAGAATAGCGCATTAAAACATAATCATTTTCTGGAGCACCTAGGTTGGCATTGTCTGGTTCGTACTTTTGAGTTCGTATCCCTGCGGTTTCAATTTCATTACCAGAGACAATCATAGTTACTTTTGGCGTAAAAACTAACGGATTTCCTTTTCTATCTTTCAAAGCTACCGTTCCTCCTGGTTTGTACATTTGACCTGCTTGAAAGCCAATTGGATTTCCAAAATTGGCCACAATAGAAGGTGTTGAATATTGTCTTCTAGCATCTGAGGCAGAAAATTTATTGTAATATTCAGCTACCGTAGCAAAACCATTCCATCCGTCCGGTGTCTGATTATAGTGCATACCCATTCTCCAGCGCGATTGAATGCCTCCCCCTGTGCCGAGTACATTTTTGGAGGAAAATAGAATTTCGTTGGAAGTATTGTTTGTTGGGGCAAAATTACTCCAGTAATTGGCGGCCAATGAACTTGATGTAATGGCATCTACATAAGAAATAACCTTATTCATATCGGCAACATCAAAGGTGTAAGGGCCAGCTGGATTTTCAGAGTTGAAAACAGCTTTATTCAAATACAGTTTCGCTAGCAGGAAATTAGCAGCATCTTTGCTTGCTATACTTGCATCATTTGCTACTCGCGCTGGCAATTTACCAATAACCGCTTCTAGTTCTGATATTACAAATGCTGTAGCCTCTTTTCTGGACCAAAACTTTGGATCATCTGTAATCAATGATCCCGTTTCTCTGTAGGGTGCTTGACCAAAAAGATCAATAACATGATAGTAATAAAACGCTCTTAAAAAACGAGCTTGCGTTTTTTGATTATCAGTAGCTGTATTATTGATCACCAAGTTACAATTATAAACATTGGTTAATAAATCGTTGTAGGCATTACGAATTTCCTCATTATCAGCGCCCCAAGTATGCACATGGAATTGTCTCCATTTCGCATTATCATCCCAGTCACCGCCGCGAGTAGGACCAACTAAACCATCACCCGACATTTCATCCATAGTAAAGACTCCACCCTGACCTTGAAAACTGCGCAATCCTTCATAAGCTGACTGCAAAAACGCACCTGTTTGAATGCTTCCACCACCAGAATCTGAAGTCACAAAACCATCTAAAACTTGTTCGTCCAAATTGGTGCATCCCACTCCTAAAGTTGCTATACCAACAAAAAAGAGGCTCTTTATTATATTATTATTTTTCATTTTTTCTAAAATTAAAACGTTACATTAAGTCCTATTGCAAAACTCTTATCTCTTGGATAGGACAAATAATCCATACCTGCGGATGGAACTCCATTGAGCGCTTTGTTCGTATCGACCTCTGGATCAAATCCTGAGTAGCTAGTAATCACAAATAAATTGTTGGCACTTACAAAAAATCGTGCAGAATTTATTTTAAATCTCTCCATTCCAACTCCTTTAAGCGTGTAACCGAATGTCAAGTTACCCATTCTCAAAAAGTCGCCTTTTTCTAAATATTTTGTAGAAGGTGAGTTAGGATCAGATCCGTTTTGTGGAGAGGCAGCCACTTCTGGAGTCACATTTCGCCCACCCAATAGCGCACTTTTGAAGAAATAGGCGTTGGCGGTATTGTTGTACAAGTAATGACCAAAAGCCCCGTAAAAAGAAGTACTTGCATCAAATGATTTGTACGTAAAACTGCTAGAGAAACCTACATTGATTTTAGGTAATGGTTGTTTATCAAGATACACTTTGTCAGCATTACCGAGACCCGTTTCTGAACCATCGGCAGCGGTGTATATAGAATTACCTGAGCCATCATACCCTTTAAAATCATACAAATAATAAGTATAAAGTGGGTAGCCATCCTTTACCAATTCTGCATAAGCCCCTGACAAACCTTGCCCGTTTATACCCCCTGCTAACAATTGAACAGATCCAAAATTTTCTATTTTATTTTTTAAGAACGCAGCATTGGCAGAGATATTCCAACTTATGTTTTCTGAATCAATAATTTTGTAGTTTAACCCTACTTCATAACCCGTATTGATCAAGTTACCCGGTAAATTCACACTTCTGTTAGATCCCGGTCCTGGCTGCGCATTTGCTTGTGGGACAGGTGCAATTAAATCTTTGGTATCTCTATGAAAATAATCAAACGAACCAGTTAGACGATTATTGATCAATTCAAAATCGGTTCCAATACCATAAGAAGTTGTGGTTTCCCAACGCAATAAATTATTAGCTCCAGAAACGGTTTGTGGAGTACCACCATTTCCATTTATTGCTTTTGAAAGTGCAGAATTTACAGGAAATTCTTGATTACCTGTAATACCATAATTTCCTCTAAGCTTAACATCATTAAAAAGTCCTTCACGGTCATTAAACACTTTATAAGCGGCTCCAACTGCTGGGAAATAGCCCCATTTATCGTCCGCTCCCAATTTGGTAGAACCATCCGCGCGAATCGATCCGGTTAATACAAAATCTTTGTAGATTACAAACTCTGCTTTTGCAAAATAAGACTGCAATTCAATATTAGCTTTAAATGAATTTGCTCTAAATTCCTGAGCAATACCTCCTTGAATATTATCAATTAAGTTGGTTTGACTATCCACATATCCTTGACCTCTTGCATTATTGCCATTGGCATCATAGGAATAATAAGAAAATCCAAGCACACCGTTTATTTGCAAATTATCACTAAAGCTTTCATCATAAAGCAAAGTATGCTCGAACGTTTTGTTAAACTTATTGACTGCAGCAATTTCAGCTAAACCTCTTTTTAAAACACCACCGTTGGCGGCATCATTTCCTGTAAGGTCATCACTATTAATTTTCATTGTTGGTAATAGTTGACGTTTTCTTGTAGAATTTGAAGTTTCTATACCAAATAAAAATTTATATTTCAAGGTGTTTGTGATCTTGATCGTGGCACTTATGTTTGCCAAAAGCTTGTTTGTGTTGGTGTAATCCTTGTATGAATTTAATAATTGCACCGGGTTCAAATAATCATCACCCACATACGTATAAGATCCATCGGGCTGATAGGTTGGTAAAGTTGGATTCCAATACAAAGCTGTTCCTATTAAGTTTCCTATGTAGCCCGCATTATTACTGATCAAGGTAGTTTGATCGTTTAAAGCCGCGTAAATAACATTTGTATCAAGTTTTAAGTAACCATTAAAAAAAACATTGTTGTTACTAAACGCTAGCGTATATTTGTCAAGACCCGTATTTTGAACAATTCCATCCGTGTTGGCAGCTCCAATAGACAATCTTGTATTTGAGTTTTCCGTTCCGCTACTGAAAGTTAAATCGTGATTTTGAGAAAAACCATTTCTAAGAATGGCGTCCTCCCAATTATAGGATCTAGAACCCTTGTCTGCCCCGCCGGCGGCAACAAATTCATCACCACTAAGTAATTTAAAATCACCAGAAATTTTACTAAAAGTCAGGGAAGTCCCATAAGTAAAAGTAGGTGCTTTCGATTTTCCTTTTTTGGTAGTTATAACAATTACACCATTGGCACCTCTTGACCCGTAAATAGCGGTAGAAGAGGCGTCCTTCAAAATTGAAATACTCTCTATGTCATTTTGATTTAAAAAATTTAAAGGGTTTCTGGCGGATGAGGATCCAAGCCCCGCAATATCATTACCTCCCGAAGAAACATCTCCTCCATCTAGAGGCACTCCATCCACTACATATAATGGATTGTTTCCAGAGCGGATAGAGGAATTACCTCTAATTCTCACCGAGAATGGAGCTCCAGGTTCTCCACTTGACTGTGTAACTTGTACTCCAGACACCTTACCTCTTAATAATTCTGCGGGGTTTGTTGCCGCGACATTATCAAAATCTTTTGAACTAATTTGATCAACAGCACCTGTGGCGTCTTTCTTTTTCACGGTACCGTACCCCACAACGATCACCTCGTTTAATTCTGCAGAGTCGTCTTTTAAAACTACATTTATAACGCCTTTGCCCGCTGCACTAACTTCTTGTGGTTTCATACCAACATAACTAAATACAAGGGTTACTCTTGAATCAATATTCCTTAGAATATAGTTCCCATCAAAATCTGTTTGAACCGAATTTTTGGTTCCTTTTACCAATACGTTAGCCCCAGGAAGCGGACCGCTGGCATCTGATACTTTACCTTTGATTTCTTGTGCGTTAGCAAATCCTGCACAAAATACCGCCAGAAATACCATAAAGCCCTTGAGTAGACTATTTTTCATACGTTATAAATAAGTTGGTTAATAATTTAAATAAAACTGGTTATTGCTTTACATACTATCTTCAAACTTAAACAAGTTTTATGAAAAAATTAAGAAAGCAAGCAACTATAACGTTTTCGGCTTACCGAAAACGTTTTCGATTATAAATTAATACTTCAATTATTTACCATTATTTTTGACGTAACTATAAAATAAAACTTAAAAATAAACAGATACTTTATTTTTAAATCATTTTTACTCTTAGAAAGGGTACAGAATACAACATCATATCTTCTCAGGCTACAAAAACAGCATCATGCTATCACTAAAAATCCATTTGCCTGAAAGAAATGCAAAAAATATTTTCATAGACTAAGGTCATGAGTTACAAAAGCCTTTTATTTCTGGAGGCAAGTTATTCAATTGATATGGTTCTTTCATCGGCACCAATACCAATAATTTTTAAGGATTTCCATTTTTTAGGTAAAATTCCCTTTTTGTATTGTAAGCCATTATCGGTTTGTTCTACTCCGCCAAAACCATAAATAACCGCCTGAAGCATGGCGCCCGCACCGGTTGCAAAGTAAGGATTGTTACTATTAGCCGATTCAGAGAACACCCCAAACGGAGGACGACTATTGGGTAAATACGATTTTACGAAGTACTCATACGCTTTTTCTCGATCGCCCAATCGAGCATACAAAACCGACAACACACCCGAGGCCATTGCTGGTCCATCTTTTTTATCAATTTTTTCAGCATAGTACTCAAGATCTCTCTTAATCTGGGCTTTATCTGTAATAACATGCAAAGGATACGCTAATAAATTTACATCGGCTTGCTTAATCATTTGCCCTTTATATCCTTTATAATTTTGTGTGATGCCACTTTCTTCATGGATCACTAATTTTTCTGAAAGCGTAATCCATTCTGGTTTCACTTTCTCATTTAAAATTTGCGCGGCTTTAATGGTATTTTTCAAACTTTCTATTGCTGAAGCATTGGTAAAAGCATTATCATCCACATGTTGCGCATACTCATCAGCACCGACGACATTTTGAATCGAAAAACTTCCATCGGAATTTTCAATCGCTCTACTGACCCAAAAATCGGCAGTTTGATATAAAACCTCCCATTCCTTGCGTAACCAAGATTGATTTTGAGTAAGCGCATAATAATTCCAAAAGGCAATCGAAACATCGGCAGTAATGTGCTGTTCGAAAATCCCTGTCAGCGCCCAAGTTGGCGTAGCTTCTTCCCCCGTATCATCGGACTCCCAAGGAAACATTGCGCCTTGATACCCATAAATACGGGCTTTTTGCTTCGCTTTACCCAATCGATCAGAGCGATATTCTAAACATGATTTGGCCATTTCAGGCTGCAATACTAACAAAGTGGGATACATCCAAAGTTCGGTATCCCAAAAAATATGGCCGTTATACCCCTGCGAAGACAATCCCATTGGCGGAATACTTTGTCTGGAATCTGGTCGGATATACGAATACAAATTAAACAGTGCAAACCGTACGCGTTGTTGTGCATCTAAATCGCCCTCAATTTCAATATCGCCTGACTTCCATAAATCGGCCCACCCTTTTTTATGCTTATTCAACAATTTATCAATTCCTTCTTGTAACGCATAAATAGGCTGTCTTTCCGATTCATTTAATGGATCTGTAACATCTTTTGAAGTGCAAATCCCTCCTGCAACAGCAAATCGAAAGGATTTCCCCCTACCTAGTTTTTTCGTAAAACCTACTTCATCTCCTTTTGACTCCAAAGTTTCGCTAGTGCCATCAAACAAAAAGGTGGTGGCAGCAGCAACTTTATATTTGCCAGTTAGCGTCTCCGCAGTAGTTCCAAAAATTGGCATGCTGTACTGATTGTCTTTCAATACTCTAAATTGACTTTTGGCTTTTTTCAATTCGGCAGGCACCGTCATGTAATTATAGGCTGAAAGTTCAATAGCCTTTAGTGGAATGATTTTCACAATAGCCATTGCTGAAAAAGGTAGTGCACGGTTGGCCAAAATAGTATATTGGATGGTTGCTACATCTTTAAAACGAAACGACGTAGTACTCGTTCCTTCTCTCATCGAGACCACTTGCTCCCAATTATCTATAGTCTCCGAAGTAACTTCTTGATTGTTTATAAACAACCTCAGATTTAAAAACTCAATTCCTCTGACAATTCTGCTAATACCATTTTCGGGACTTCCATCATAAACTCCATTAAGAATAATTTCTTTGGTTTTTAGTGGCGTTGCATCGGTTACAATTCCAATTTGACCATTGGCCATGGCTACACCAAAATAATTTTCTCTTGAATTGGCTACCAAATTCCATTCAT
>JBOFUD010000013.1:0-10255 GCA_051652385.1 Flavobacterium sp. | reverse complement strand
TTCACGAAATTGATATGGCGGTACCACTAAGCCCAGATGAGGTGATGTTAAAACGTCAAGCGATTTTATTTCATCAATCTCAAAAAGACCGTGTGATGTTCCAAGGAAACGACTCCAGAGAATTTTGGGTACGTGCCGAGGATAGAAACAAAGCGACCGCCAAATTGTATGATGACCTAGGATTGGCCGAATATGAAGCCATCGAAGCTTTCAAAAGATTTGAGTATTAAGATGTAATTGTTTGTTTTTTTTATTTGTTTTGTTTGCTATCTAATAGGATAGCTGGTTATTAGTGCTAAATACTGCTTGCGCAATAACAAGTACGGTTATTGCGGAGGTATTTAGTTGCTTCTTCCTCTCGTTTATTATAATTTTTTGGCGGCCAGCCAAGTTACCAGTGAATTTGTAATTATACTTAAAATGTGTTGGCAGTATTTTCAACCGCTCTGGTTTGTAACCTCCAGCAACTATTTTATTAAAGCCTCAGTAATGAAACTTCTTCCTCTTCTTTTTTTCTTTTGTATCAACATTCAAAGCGGCATAATTGCTCAAAACTTAGACTTAATTCCTGAGCCGGTTCGGTTGAAATTTAGCAAGCAAAAGAAATTTTTTATTTTTCCAGAAGAGGTGGTAATAGTTTTAGACCAAGAGCTCGCAAGGCATTCCAATTTTATTACTGCTAGTTTTGCTACTTTCACAGGAAAACAACCAAAATTACTTTTTGGAAGTACTCAGAAGGCAAAGGACATCGTAGTGCAGATTAATGAGAAAATGCGTCTTCCTAAGGAAGGTTATCGCTTAAAAATTTCTGGAAAAGGCATACGTGTTGAAGGAAAATCGATACAAGGAGCCTTACATGGATATCAGACTTTATTACAAATTCTAACCGCCAAAGAAACTGCAAATGGGGTACTGCCATTTGTTCGTATCAAAGATTATCCAAAATTGGAATGGAGAGGTATGATGCTCGATGTATCAAGACAGTTTTTTGATAAAGAAAAGATAAAGCATTATATTGATTGGTTGGCTGCTCACAAAATCAATATTTTTCATTGGCATTTAACAGATGACAATGGTTGGCGGATTCAGATAAAATCGATGCCAGATCTCACCGCAAAAGGAGCGTGGAGAGGTCCTGATGAGGTCTTATTGCCTTCTTATGGGTCAGGTAATAAGAGATATGGAGGTTTTTACACACAAGAAGATATCACAGAAATAGTGGCTTTTGCCCAAGAACGTGGGGTTGCTATTCTGCCGGAAATTGAAATACCAGGGCATTCGCGAGCAGTTATTGGTTCTTATCCCGAAATTGGCTGCAGTACAAAAGAGCAAACCAAAAGTATTCAAGGGGAGGTTAATAATGTTTGGTGCGCAGGTCGCGAAGAAAACTATGCAATTCTAGAGAAGATAATCAATGAAATTGTCGCTTTGTTCCCGTTTGAGTACCTACATATAGCGGGAGATGAAGTCAATACGGCAACATGGGAGCAGTGTTCAAAATGTACGGCAGTAATGAAACAACAAGGATTTACGGATGCTTTTCAATTGCAAAATTATTTTTTTAAAAGAATTGAAGGTTTAATAGAGAAAAGAAACAAAAAAGCGATAGGTTGGAATGAAATAGTAAAAGGTGGGGCATTAAGCTCAAAAACAGCGGTAGCTGCATGGCAAGGTATGAAATATGGTATAGAAGCGGTGAAACGTGGACATAAAACCGTAATGGTTCCGGGTCAGTTTACCTATTTTGATATGGCACAATCTGAATCGGAACGCGGTCACCGTTGGGCGGGACTAATAGATACTCAAAAAGTATATAGTTTGGACCCAATTCCCAATGAAGGCTTAACTTCCAAAGAAAAAAAATTAATCGTAGGGGTTCAAGGGGCATTGTGGAGTGAGTATTTAGACCGTCCAGCGCGATTTTTAGAGTACCAGAGTTTTCCCAGAATCGCTGCTTTGGCTGAGGTTGGATGGAGTCAAAAGAGCCATAGAAATTGGAATGATTTTTACCGTCGCTTAACCACCAGCCATTTGAATCGATTGGCTAAAATGGGCATTGCTTTTAGAGATTTTCCTCCAAAGGCTAGTTTTGAAGACGGAATTATTGATGTGGTTCCTCCTTACAAAGGTGCGACTATTCGTTTTACCGACAATGGTGAGGATCCCTCCTCAGATTCCCCCATATTCACGGTTCCAATTCGTACAAATTCTTTTGAAAAATATAAATTCAAATCGTTCTATAATGCGTCATCTGGCAGTCCTGTTACTGCAGCCCAGCGTCCAGCGATTGCAAAATGGAAGGTAGCAATAGGGAAAAAGGTTTTCCTATCCGAAACGATCAATAAAAGGATCGATAAAAGTGGCATTTGGATTTTAAGTTGTATACCAGATCAAAATAATCAAAACGAAAGTTGGATTAATAAAATGGCTATTTATGAAAACGATAAAATAATTGCCACACTTTCGGAAGATAAAAGAATAAAAACCTCCAAGGAATTTAAATTTGAAATAGCCAATTTTAATCCTGCTGCAGGTTATAAAATGGAACTTGAAATTGAAAACAAAGCCCACACGGTTTCAAGCGGAGCTATTTTTATGAATCGATCAAAATACATTGAGCCAGAGGTTACGGTTAGCTCTTCAATGGGGGCAAACGAAAAGTTTCCTCTTATAAATGTTACGGATTACAATTCTGAATCCTATTTTAGAACCAGTGTGGCGTGTCAAAAGGGAGATTGGGTCTTGTATACTTTTGCTACACCAATACCAGCTAGTCGTATAGAGGTGATGACAGGTATTCCTCATCATCCAAGATTTATTGTAAATGATGGGTTTATTGCGTTTTCTTACAACGGAGTTGATTTTGAAAAAGGATCCCAATTGGAATACGGTACGGCGACAATCCAACTAGATCGCCCAATTAAAGCGTTGAAAATACAAATTATGGGAACGAATAACGAGCCCATAGTAGCCTTTCAAGATTTAATAATTTATCCTTGATTTTCATGCAGTGTAAAATTAAAATGCTTTGCCCGCTAGTGGTTGGATTATTAATCTTGTTTTCGGGCTGTAAAACGTCGTATCAAGCGGTAGCAAAGACTGATTTTTTAGAAACCTACATCGATTCAATGATGAATAACGCCCTGGAAAAGCATTTTTTTCCGGGTGCTCAAGTAATCGTAGGAAATGCCGAGTCCATCATCTTTGAAAAGAATTATGGCTACCTAGATTATGAGCATTCCGTAAAGGTTTCCTCAGATGTGGTGTATGATATTGCTTCAATGACCAAAGTGTTGGCTACGACCTTGGTGACTATGCAAGCAGTAGGGGAGCATAAAATAAAAATAAAAGATCAATTAGGTCACAAAGTGGGACGCTTTAAAAATTCCCCTTTAGCTAATCTCACTTTGTTTGAACTCTTAACACATACTTCTGGCTTGCCGTCAGGAATTTTGTTTTACCAAAAATTATTGAAGACTTCCGATTTTTCTGATTTTTTGAACAAGGAACAAACTTTGCACTACAATAAGCCATTTGATACGAAGTTTGTTTCATCTAAAATAGAATTTAATACAGTGTTTGTTTCAGAGAAACCCGAATCCAACTACACCCGAGTAGCGAATAAACTTTGGTTAAATCCAAAATTTTATGAGGTAGTTTTTGATACGATTGCTAAAGCTCCCATAAAAAATAGAGGACACTTACGGTACAGCGATTTGAATTTTGTTTTAATCCAACAAATGGTAGAATCGGTGACTCATAAAAAACTGGAGCTGGCAGCAAATCAATTGTTTGCAAAGTTAGAAGTAGCAAATATGGGTTTCAACCCTTTGAAATGGACCACAAAAGATAAAATAGCACCAACCGAAATCGATTATTTATTTCGAAAAGATACTATACAAGGGTATGTCCATGATGAAACCGCAGCTATTTTTGGCGGAGTAGCCGGAAATGCAGGTTTGTTTGCAAATGCTAAATCCATTGCAGTTATTTGTCAAATGCTTTTGAAGCAAGGGAGCTACAAAGGCGACAAAATCATTAAAGCAAATGTTATTCGCAATTTTACAAAATCACACCTGATAAAAGAAGGGATTTTTCGTGGGCTGGGTTTTGATCAACGGCAACGCGATGCATTTTTTGAGTCCGAACAATTTGGACATACTGGTTTTACGGGAACTTTTTTCTTTATCAATCCTTCAAATAAGCGGTTTTTAATAATTCTGACCAATAGGGTACATCCAACCCGCTCCAACCGGTTGATGTATACGGATAGTTTTATGCCAAAAATTTGGAGGCAGGTCAACAAGTAAACCTCTTTCAATTCTTACCAAAATAATCCATAAGTTGTACATAAGGAGGTGATGGTAATTGACAGATGAGTTACAACGCTACCTAGTTCACAAATAATGGTGGCTAACGTTAAAAAAATGGAAAGAAGTTTTCAATTCAACTCAAAAAAGGATACGACATACAAATAAAATTGATCCACTGAGCGCAACCAAAAAACACAAAAATAGCGAGGGAATTTAGTTCCAGTAAATTTTTAATGTGGCAGGTAGGTTTCATTTTGGCACTTTGGAAGGGTGAAAATAAAACTACATCCTTCGCCTTCTAAGCTACTAATGTAGATCATACCACCTTTTTCTTCTACTATTTTTTTGACGATCGACAAACCTATTCCCGTGCTTTCTTTCACATCTCGAGCTTCTATGGTTTCAAATATTTTAAATACTTTTTGTTGATAAGCTGCCGTTATGCCAGGGCCGTTATCTGTTACAGTGAATTCATGAAAAGCGGATAGTGATTGGTAAGTACAATGTAGTATTCCTTTTGGTTTATCATTGTATTTGACCGCGTTATCAATCAAGTTAGAAAAGATTTGCTGTAATAATATCCTTTCACCTAGTAGCACCGGAAAATTTGTTCCTATGGTAACTTCGAAATTATCTGGGACAATGGAGTCTATCAATCGTTCAACAAGTTCATGGACAGCTATGTTCTCTTTCTCAAGGGCAACACGGCCTATTCTAGAGTATTCCAGAACACCATTAATCAAATTTTCCATGCGAAATACTCTGCGACGAAGCAAATCAAAATGCTCTTTTACATTTTGCGGCATTTCGGGCATATCTTCGGCAATCCACTCTGAGAGATTGTATATAGCCCTCAGTGGGGATTTTAAATCATGCGACACCACATAGGCATACTCATCAAGCTCTTTGTTTTTCTTTTCTAAACTGGCAAGCGCAGCAATCAGTTTTTGTTCGGCATTTTTTCTGTCGGTAATGTCTGTTCCTATGGCAATATACTGGTATGGAATTCCCTTGGAGTTTAAAAAGGGGACAATAGTTTTGTGCTCCCAATAATACGTTCCGTCTTCTGCTTGGTGTTGTAGTTCCCCTTTCCAGGTGGTGCCTCGGTAAATATTTTCTTGAATTTTTTTTCCCATATCGGTTTCAAAAAAAGCAGCCATGTTAGGTTGTACTTTACCAATTAAATCGTCTCGATTAAATTTTGAAACAGCACAAAAATTGTCGTTTACGTAAGTGAGTTCTCCTTTTATATTGGAGATGGATACAATTGCTGCTTCATCAAGGGCTGCTCTCACATCTTTCACTTCTTTGGATTTTTCATTTAAATTATGTTCGGCTACGGTAATATCGGTAACATCCTGTACAACTCCGTTTAATGCAAGTAGGGCGCCATCAGCATCAAGTACCGGTTCACCCATGGCTAGAATGTACTTTATCCTGTGGTCTGGAAATATAATTCGGTATTTTGTTTTGAACTTTTTTTTGGTTCTTAACACTTCTTCAATAACGCGATCCAACGCTGCCAGATCATCTTTTTGAACGCGTGCTCTAAATTGTGTAACTAGCGCATCTGAAGACATGGTCTTCATTTCAAAAATACGATAATGTTCCTCTGACCAAACTAATTTTTTTGAAACAAAACTATACGTCCAACTACCAATTTTTGCAATGTGTTGCGACTCCTCCAGCAAATAATTAACGTCTTTTAAACGCTGTTCGGCAATTTTTTCTTTCTGTATATTTCTTGCTATTTTATACAAATTACCCGTTTCTGGGTCTGGAGAAATATTCCAACTCAAATGAATGTAGGTGTTTTTTTTGATTCTGAATCTGTTTTCAAAACTTGCAGTCTGTTTTAAGTCAGCTATTTTTTCAACGGCCGTAAGAGTTGTGGCTTTATCCTCTGGATGAACAAAATTTATATACGGCATTCCCACTAATTCCTCTTTTTTATAGCCTAAGATAGTGGTGAAAGCAGGATTTACTTTATGAAAAAGTCCCGCCACATTGATGATACAAACCAAATCCGTAGTGAGATCGATGAAATTTTGTAACTCCTTTTGCGAAGCGAGGTACTCAAAATTTTTCTTTCTTGCTTCTAATAATGCCACAACCTGATGGGCTAAAAGTTGTAAAGCATTATTTTGTGCTGCAGTTAGTTTTTTGGGCACAGTATCGATAACACAAAGCGAACCCATGGTAAAACCTTCCTTGTTTAGTAGTGGGGCACCTGCATAAAATCTAATATTTGGATTGCCTAAAACCAAAGGATTATCATAAAATAGCTTGTGTTCTAGAGCATTTTCTACTTCAAATACATGATCATTCATAATGGTATATTGGCAAAAAGAATCTTCTCGTGAAGTTTCGCTTGCATTCAACCCTACGCTGGCCTTAAACCATTGTCTGTCATTATCAACTAGACTTATTAGAGCTATAGGCACATTACAGATATACGAGGCAAGTTGTGTGATGGCGTCATACTCTATCTCTGAAATAGTGTCCAGAATGGCATATTCTCTGAGAACTTTCAGTCGTTCAGTTTCATTTTCAGGTGTAGGGTAGGCTTTCATTTGAAAATATCTTGAGTAAGATCCGAATTTACGAATAAAAAATTGTATAATTGTTAGTAAAGTGTTGCTTTTGCTGATTATCTTCGTAAATAGTTGAATAATTCGTAACCTAGAGCAACTGGCTTAATAAAAAAGCTAAAAACTCTTAAACCCAATATCATGTTGAGAGAACAGTTTCATTTAAAAACTAAAGCAATCGATGAAAAAAGGAAAAACATTTTTATTGAAAACCATGAACTCACCTCACCTCGCTTCGCGCATGGTTGTTGCTTATGTTAGTGAATGGATAGGTGAATGTGGGGGGTATGAGGTTCAGGTCCTTCGACAAGATCTAGACGAAGCGTTGGGGATGGTGGCGTAGGAAGCAGAAACGTATGGAAAATAGAAAATAAAAGTTTAATCATTAATGCAGAAAAGTTGACAAAGCGTGACGAATTCACCAAATTTCCTTTGTACCAAAAGGCAGAACAAATCCTAAAAATAACCTTGGGATTAGTTGAAATTATTCCTGAAGAGAATGAGTTGCTACAAGAGACCACCGTGCGCTACATGATTGAGAACGCATCCTTGCTTCCTGCCAAAATTGCGGGTGCCCAAAGTGTAGACTTGTATGATCTAAAAATGGAAAATGCGGCTGTAATACGAAAAGCCGCAAGAGAATTGTATTTGCAAGCCGGTAGTTTACGTTTTGAAGCCTGTGTTAAAGATCTTGATTATATCGAATTGCTACGAAATACAATAGAAGAGTTTCGATTGTTGTACATCGATTGGGTAGAAAATTTTGATCCTTGGAATTATATTAAGGACAATTGGGGCTTGTTTAACCCCCCAGGAGTAAGCGCACATGATAAAGACCCGGATGAAGATATTCCCTTTGATTCCAATGATTTTTTTGGAGATGAGGAATAATTTTCTATTTATTTTACCACGCAAGATCTGTGGATTTAAAGTGAATTTCCTGCCTGTAAATCCTTGTTATTAATTTAAAATTTCATGCGAGTTTATTCTTAGACAACGTTCGCTGCCTAAATAGAGCGGGTCGCCATGTTTTTCGGACCAAAAACCATCCAAAACATCTTTTGTAATGCATTGATAGACTGCAACACCTTTGTAGGTGATTTTATCGTCTCCCTCGTATTTGAAGTTGAGTACTAAGATATCGTTTTTGAAAAAACCAGAACCAGTTTGTACTTGCTCATCGTTTATCAACCAATGGGCTTGGATTCTATGGTGATTGTCTAGCGTTAGGGTTAAAACACCTTGGTAAGTTGTAGCATTGTTTGCTTCCTGATTGCTTCCTGAAATGGAGTAGTTTCCGATGAGATCTTGTGGGGTCATTTTCCGATACAGAAATTAGCAAAAATATTACCTAACAGCTCGTCATTTGTAACTTGACCTGTAATCAAGCCAAATTGGTATAGGGCTTCGCGGATATCCAATGCCATAAGATCGCTCGATAAATTCGTTTCTAGTCCAAATTTTACTTTTTGAATTTCATCTAAAGCTTTAAGTAACGAATCGTAATGGCGGGTATTGGTTATTATGGTTTCGTTATTTCGAAGCGCTCCGGTGTTGACAAACGAAAGCAGCTGATTTTTTAAATCCTCAACACCTAGTTTTTCTTTTGCAGAAATATAAATGGTTGTTAGTTGTTGGTTATTGGTTGTAAGTTTTTTGTTGATTATAGATAAGTTTTCAGGTGAAATTAAATCCGTTTTATTGATGATAAATAATATTGGTTTTAGAGGAAATTGGTTTCTTGTTTTTCCGATTTCCAATAGTAAATCATCTAATTTTCCATCAACTGACAACTGACAACCATCTACTAAATACAAAACTACCTGCGCTTGCTCAATTTTTTCAAACGTTTTTTGAATCCCAATACTTTCCACCACATCTTTGGTTTCGCGTATTCCAGCGGTATCAATAAATCGGAAACCGATGCCGCCAATGACCAATTCGTCTTCTATGGTATCTCGAGTTGTACCTGCAATTTCCGATACAATAGCGCGCTCTTCATTTAATAAAGCATTCAATAAAGTTGATTTTCCTACATTAGGTTCGCCTACAATGGCAACTGGAATTCCGTTTTTAATCACATTGCCTACAGCAAATGAATCGAGTAAACGTTTCAATACCAATTCAATTCGATTGATTAATTCGTGAAATTGTGTTCTGTCAGCAAACTCCACATCTTCCTCTGCAAAATCCAATTCCAATTCAATGAGCGAGGCGAAATTCAACAGTTCCTCACGAAGTTTGGCAATTTCATTCGAAAAACCACCCCGCATTTGCTGCATCGCAATCTGATGGCTCGCTTCATTGTCTGACGAAATCAAATCGGCAACTGCTTCAGCTTGGGATAAATCTAATTTCCCATTCAAAAAAGCACGTAGGGTAAATTCGCCCGCATCAGCCATTCGGCAACCTTTTCTAAGCAACAACTGAATAATTTGTTGCTGAATATAAGGAGAACCATGACACGAAATTTCGATAGTATTTTCACCTGTATACGAGTTCGGACCTTTAAAAACCGAGACCAAGACCTGATCTAAGGTCTTTTCGCCGTCCATAAGGTGCCCCAAATGTAGGGTGTGGGTTTTTTGAACAGTCAAGTCTTTGTTTTTGAAGGATCGAAAAACCGATTGACCAATTTGTATGGCATCTTGACCCGAAATACGCAGGATGGCAATAGCTCCAGCTCCTGAAGGAGTCGCTAGAGCAACTATAGAATCGTTTGGAATCATGTAAGTGTCTGTTTGCATGCAAAAGTAAGCAAAAGTATTGGCTTTGCAATTTCAATTTCATCGTTCAAGCACTAGCTGTAGTTAGGAATGCTTCACAAAAAATGTCATGTTATGTAAGAAGTATCTAATAGTTAAATTTATGGTAAACTGATAAATATCAGCTGCTAAAGCTTAAATTTTTCTTAATTTTAAATAAATTTTAAGAAACGCTCTAAACCAAAAAAGCCATGAAAAAGATTTTATTTCCAACCGATTTCTCAGAGGTGGCTACCAATGCGTTCGTGCATGCCTTGCACCTAGCCAATAGTGTCGATGGAGAATTGGTGCTTTTGCACAGCTTTCAGTTGCCCGTAATTGACAGCCAATTTGCTCCAATAAACTATTATACAATTTATGAATCCTTGCAATTAGCCGAATTTGATGTTTTTAAAGAAGCGATACCAGAATTACGTGCCATTGCCCAGAGGGAAGGATTATCGCATATTAAAATCACACATCGCCTGATGGATGGCGATCTGGTATCGACCATTCAAAGAGCCATTAAAGAAGACGCCATCAATTTTGTAGTGATGGGAACGGCGGGTTTTACAGGCTGGGACACTTTCTTTATAGGCTCCAACAC
>JBOFUD010000012.1:0-3069 GCA_051652385.1 Flavobacterium sp. | reverse complement strand
TGGAACTTGTACAAGCTCCTTTTAAAGAAAGCTGTGAAATTTTTCTTTCAAGTAATTGATTGCTTTTGAAATCCAATTGAAACAAGTGTGTTTCAGTTGCATTGTGGTCAAATGTAAAGAGAATATCGTCCTTTCGTATGTAAAATTTGGATTTACTCGTAGCTTTAAACAAAGGATTAAATGTCCGCGTATCAATTTTTTCCAATGGCAAAACCGACAATATCATCGACACTGAGAGTGGCTCTTTTTTTTGATTAAAAAATTCAAATCCGCTAAAATCAAGTAGGTATTGCATTTTTTTTCGGTCTTTAAAAACATAAAGCACCAAAGCATCCACACCTTTTTTTTCGGTAAGAATATAAAAAGTATTGTTTTCGTTGGCTACATAAAGTACCGATTCACGTTCTAATGGCAACCGAAAATATTGGGTAGCTACTTGCTTTGAAACCATGTCATAATGTACCGCCGCAATATTTTTAAAGCTATCATCAGACCAATACAAGGTTGGGTTTTCATCCGTACCGAACGAATAACCGACATTTTTTCGGTAGCCAAGATTAGGTCTTGCGCTAACCATACTGTCTTTAAAAAACAAGAACGCATTGTAATGCAAAATGGTGATTTTTTCTTTGTCGGAGGCAAAAGCAAAAACATCATCATTATTGCTATTCGCAACCGCAACCACTTGCTGGTATTCTTTTGACTTTTTAAATGCCAAGGGGTGCGATCCTACTTTGACTTGGCCAAAAGCAAAGAGTGCGGTACAGAGAAAACAACAAGCATATAAATACTTCATAATTAGTTGTATTATGGACAATTAAGTGTACGTCAAAGAGTGTACCAAATAATTGAACCATTATTCATTCATGATTTTTTCAAAATACTCCACCAGCTCGCCCACTTGTAAACCGTCCATTAAAGCGTGGTGCACATGAATCGACATGGGCATTTGTAGTTTGCCATTCTCTGTGGTCGTCATTTTACCGAACGAAATTTTAGGACAACTATCCGGAAATGTAAAGCTTCGGGCATGGGATAAAGAAGTGAAATTCAACCACGGTAAAGCAGAAAAATGAATTAAATTATCGCTTTCAAAGGTTCGAGTAAACAAGCCTGTAGTTGTTTGAATACGGGCAATTTCAGCTAATGCCGTTTTTTCAAACACCTCAAAATCGGCATCAAATTGGATAAACGAAAATCCAAAAGTACCATCAGCACGACTTATTGTGGCTGAACCGTCTATCCTATCGTATACAAAAACTTCATCCTCTACAATTCGGTATTTAAAATTCTCAATAGCATTTACGGCTACTAAAGTTTTGTGCAAATAATAAATAAAAAAAGAGGTGTGCCGTTCTTTTGCCTTTTGGTAAGCTAGGGTACAATCTATAACAACCGTTACGCCAAAAAAAGGCTCTTCCATTTGTTTAAAAAAAAGAAAATGCTCTTTTCTATTCCAATTATCTAGCGCTAATTTTTTCTTCATCGGGACACTATTGAAATAATATCGGTTAGTTTATGTAAAGTTCTAAAATTAGGATGCTCTACTTTATGATCTATTTTTTCATGTGCCCAAGTGGTATGAAACGGGATGTGAGCCGCGTGTCCGCCAATAGCTAAAACGGGTAGAACATCCGACTTGAGTGAGTTACCAATCATAAAAAACTCATTGGGTTGCACTTCGAGTCGTTTAATTAAATCTAAATAATCGACTTCTTGTTTGTCCGACATGACTTCTATATGATGAAAATAAGAACCCAGGCCTGAATTGTGCAATTTTCTGCGCTGGTCTAATAAATCGCCTTTAGTGGCTACCACCAATTTATATTTACCATTTAAAGCTTCCAATGTTTCGGTAACACCATCTAGCAAATCGACAGGTTTTTCTAATAAATCCTTTCCGTATTGCACAATTTTTTCGATCGCTTGTATCGAAATGGTATTATTAGATATTTTCATGGCGGCTTCAATCATGGATAAGATATAGCCCTTAATGCCGTAACCGTATAACTTTAAATTGGCAATTTCAATTTGAAACAATTCAGATGAAATGCCTTGATGCGAAAGATAATCCTCCATCAAACCACAAAATTTTTTTTCGGTTTCATCAAAATACATTTCATTGCCCCAAAGCGTATCATCGGCATCGAAAGCAATAATTTTTAGATTTTTCATTTTCACTTCTTTTCCCACAAAATTAAACTTTAAAATTTAAAAAAGTTTCTCAAAAAACACACAATATTTAAGTTTAAAAGCATTTTTGTTCCAATACAAATAAATCAAAACAAACTATTTTATAACAACAATGCAATCAGTTTTACAAATTGTTTAACGCAGCCTATCTTATTGGAGGTTGTACATTTCGTATTTTTGTAAAAATATTTATAATGAAAAAAACACTGTTTTTAACCACGCTAATAGCTATAATTACCTTGTTTTCATGCTCTTCTAGCGATTCAGGAACCGCACCAAATGAAATAAAAGGCGAATCGGGTTCCTTTGTTTTTACCTATAAAGAAATTCCTTCTAAGCCTATACCGGTTCATTATTATTATCCTAGCAGTGGCAAAAAAGAGGACATGAAAATACTGATGGTTTTTCATGGGGACAGCCGTGATGCGAATTACTACAGAGATTTATGGATCGCGCATGCAGAAAAATATAAAGTAATGATTTTTGCTCCGGAATTTTCGAGTACTAATTTTCCTGGAGGAAATTTTTACATTATGGGCAATGTCTATCAAGATACCAACAATCCGAAACCGGATCAATTAAATCCAGAATCGCAGTGGACCTTTTCCTACATTGAACCTTTGTTTGCCGAAATCAAGAAAAGAACCAACAGTACGCAGCCAAAATACGACATTTATGGTCATTCTGGTGGAGGACAATTTGCCCATCGTTTAGTATTGATGAAATCCGACTTGCAGGTGGATCGCATCATTAGTTCCAACGGAGGCTGGTTTACCGTTGCTGATACTGGAACTTCATTTCCCTATGGGTTAAAAGATGCTCCGATTCCCACGTCAAATTATGCTCGTTTTTTTGCTTCGAATTTAACCGTTCAAG
>JBOFUD010000011.1:0-1563 GCA_051652385.1 Flavobacterium sp. | reverse complement strand
ATTTCTTCCCAACCCATTAATTCTTTGTTGTGCTTTTGCAGCATCGGAATTAATTTCATGGTAAAATAAGTTTGTAGCTCATGATTGTTAGCCAACTTATTTTTTTTCATAAACGCTTGAATGTTCGGATTCGTATCCCAATCTTTTCCCTCATTTTCGTCGCCCCCAATATGGAAATATTTTCCTGGAAACAACGGGCACACTTCATCAAAAATCTCACCCAACAACGCATAGGTTTTTGGATTAGAAGGATCTAAGGTTGGTGTAAAAATACCCGCATTTCTTTCTAAGGCATAGGTTACTAAACCAGACCCTATTTGGCTTGTTTCAGCAGCACCCTTGGTAACCGTCACTACTTTGCTTCCAATTTCTGGAAAAGCGGTTAGTATCGCTGAAGCGTGTCCTGGCACATCAATTTCTGGCACCACCAAAATCCCTCTGTCCGCAGCATATTTTACGATTCCTTTGATTTCTTCTTGGGTGTAGAAAAGACCATCTGAGGCCTTATCTGTAAGCACTTTATGCTTTTTCATTTCAATTCTCCACCCTTGATCGTCTACTAAATGCCAATGAAAAACATTCATTTTCACAGCAGCCATCGCGTCTAAATTTCTTTTGATGACGTCAACAGGTTGGAAATGTCTAGCGGCATCAATCATGAGACCACGCCAAGTAAAACGAGGCAAATCCGTACAACTAACGTTTGGGAAATAATAGGATGTCCCCGTATTTTGAAGCAATTGCAAGACTGTTTCTAGGGCGTGTATGGCGCCTAAATCAGTCGAAGCCGTAATGGTAATTTTATTGGATTGAATGTCGAGTTGGTAACTTTCGTCTTCATACAACCCGATATTTCCAGCTCGAGTACAATTGATTTGTAATTGTGCGTCAGGATATTCATGGGTTGCCGTGACAAAACCTTGCTTAAAAAACACCCCCGTTCTTCCGTCTAATCGTCTTAAAAAGTTAGAAGCTGCTACAAAAATTCTTGGATTAGGTTGTCCTGTTACATTGACTTTAAACGCGGAAGTTACTGCAAAACTCCCCTCGTTTCGTGTTATTTTTTGGGGCCAAGGCATTAGATTCAACTGCTCTTTTGTGATTTGTGCCTTACCACTAAAGATTATAAAAAAAAGGATACAACAGTATTTCATAAGTGGTCTGGTTTTCATCTTCCTCAATTTTTACTTTACGCCCGTCATTGTACCTCCAATATCAACAGGTTTCCGTGCAACTGCCTGTTCTATTTGAGATTCAAGTTTTGTTAAAAAAAAAAACGAAAGGTTGGATTAATCCCTTCGGCTGCCAAAGCAATCGAAGGGATTTTTAATTCTTAATACTCAAATCTTTTGAAAGCTTCGATGGCTTCATATTCGGCCAATCCTAGGTCATCATACAATTTGGCGGTCGCTTTGTTTCTATCTTCGGCACGTACCCAAAATTCTCTGGAGTCGTTTCCTTGGAACATCACACGGTCTTTTTGAGATTGATGAAATAAAATCGCTTGACGTTTTAACATCACCTCATCTGGGCTTAGTGGTACCGCCATATCAATTTCGTGAA
>JBOFUD010000010.1:0-7016 GCA_051652385.1 Flavobacterium sp. | reverse complement strand
GTTCTTCTAATCGTTTGGCAATGCCGATGATGGTGATTTTTCCTCGCAATCCCAAATCGTCGATACTTTTTAGAGCGGCAGACAATTGCCCTTTTCCTCCGTCAATGATAATTAATTGAGGTAAAGGTTGTTTTTCATCCAACAATCGCTTGTAACGGCGGTAGACCACCTCGGTCATAGAAGCGAAATCGTCTGGGCCTTCGACGGTTTTTATGTTAAAATGACGATAATCTTTCTTACTCGCTTTCCCGTCTTTAAAAACCACACAAGCTGAGACAGGATTTGTGCCTTGAATATTTGAATTATCAAAACATTCGATATGTCTTGGTTCTACCGGCAGTCGCAAATCTTTTTGCATTTGCGCCATAATGCGGTTGGTATGTCGGTCGGGATCTACAATTTGCAATTGTTTGAGTTGTTCGATGCGATAAAATTTGGCATTGCGAATCGATAAATCCAGGATTTGTTTTTTGTCTCCCAATTGAGGTACGGTAATTTTGATGTTTTCTCCCAAATCAATGGCAAAAGGCACCATCACTTCGCGAGACAATAAATGAAAGCGCTCCCGAAGCTCTACAATGGCTAATTCAAGCAACTCTTGATCCGTTTCTTCTAGTTTTTTCTTGATTTCCATGGTGTGCGAACGAATAATGGCGCCATGAGCAATTTGCAAGAAATTAACAAAAGCAGCACTTTCATCCGAAACAATTGAAAAGACATCTATGTTGGTAATTTTTGGATTGACGATCGTCGAGCGAGCTTGGTAATTTTCTAAAACTGCAATTTTTTCTTTAATTTTTTGGGCTTCTTCAAATCGCATTTCGTTGGCCAAATCGCCCATCATGCGCTTGAAATCTTTCAAACTTTCTTTGAAATTCCCCTTAAGAATTTCGCGTATAGCATCGACTTGTACTTGATAATTTTCCAGACTTTCATGTCCTTCGCAGGGGCCTTTGCAATTACCAATATGATATTCTAAACACACTTTGAATTTGCCGCTGTTAATATTGTTTTGATTCAAATCAAAAGTACAGGTTCGCAAAGGATACAATTCTTTGATTAAATCCAAAATAGTATAAACCGTCTTGAAACTGGTATAGGGCCCAAAATATTCCGAACCGTCTTTGATCATTCTACGCGTTGAAAAAAGACGCGAAAATGGCTCTTTTTTGATGCACAACCACGGATAACTTTTGTCGTCCCGAAGCAAGACATTATAGCGAGGTTGCAGGGTTTTGATTAAATTATTTTCCAGCAACAACGCATCCGATTCGGTGGGTACCACAATATGTTTTATGGTTACAATTTTCTTGACCAGTACATTAGTTTTGGCGGTATCGTGAATTTTATTAAAATAAGACGCAACACGCTTCTTTAGGTTTTTGGCTTTCCCAACGTACAAAATTTTTCCTTCTTTGTCATAATATTGATACACTCCCGGATTGTCCGGAAGGGTCTGAATTTGAAGGGCTATCGAGGGGTTCGTCATGGTACGTTTAAGAAAGATACAAGTCGTTTTAATTGTGGACAAATTTAGTGATTCTATTATTCTAAAACTTCTGCGTTTGGTTTTTCTTTACAAGCAAGGAAAGTTCCAACACCATTTTAGTATCAGCGCCATGATTGTTGCATGCTACTACCACAATGGAGTGCGAACCGCTTTTGCGAGCGGATTTGCTGGTAAAGATCGAAAGAAGTTGGACGAAATCACACTAGATTTTGGCTAAAGTCCAAACCGTTTGAAATCAAAAACTAGCCAAAGCCATTGCTGTTGAAATTTTAGTCATGCCAATTGAGTTTGGGAAGAAAAACAAAGGATGCGCTATAATGGGCCTTTAAGTCCTTTATAATTTTTATATTTATCCTTTTAAAGCTGGCTATGAGAAATTTAAAACCCATTGTAATTTTTGGCGAGAGCATTTTGCCTGGCGAAAACAAAACCGTCAATGTCGAAATTGCGCGCTTGCACACCACCACTAAACTTAATATCCCGATCATCGTACGTCGCTCCAAACTCGAGGGTCCGGTGGTGCTGTTCTCTGCAGGTATTCATGGTGACGAAATCAACGGTATCGACATCGTGCGACAACTGATCCATAAAAAAATAAACAAACCCAAGCGCGGCACCATCATTTGCATTCCCATCGTGAACATGTATGGTTTTGTGAATCGCTCAAGAGAATTTCCGGATGGTCGTGACTTGAATCGGTCCTTTCCGGGTAGTAAAAACGGCTCCTTGGCTAGTCGCTTTGCTTTTCATATTCTCAACGAAATTATGCCAATGGTTGATTTCGCCCTTGATTTTCATGCTGGAGGTGCTAGCAGGTTTAATTTTCCTCAAATTCGTTTGGCCGAAAACGACTCCGAATTAAAAGTTTTGGCCGATGTTTTTAATGCTCCATTCACCTTATATTCCAAGAACATTAGCGGCTCTTTCCGGAATTCCTGCGCCAAAATGAACGTTAAAATGCTTCTTTTTGAAGGTGGAAAATCATTAGACATTAATACCGCTGTAGCCAAAGAGGGCATTGATGGCGCCACGCGTATCTTGGCTCATTTGGACATGCTAGACCCGAAAAAGGAAGCTTGCGTTGCCGGTCAAAAAACGATTTACATCGAAAAGTCAAATTGGGTACGCGCCAGATGTTCTGGCATGCTCCACGACCACAACACCATAGGTACTTTTGTAAAAAAAGGAACCGTATTGGCGACCATCACTGATCCTTTTGGAAAATTTGAACGTAAAGTAAAAGCCCCCAATGATGGGTATGTGATCAATAGCAACCAATCGCCCATTGTGTATGAGGGAGATGCTATTTTTCATTTATCGACTACCTTGGTACCCTCAAAATCCAAGTCGCCAAGCACCGCTGAGGCACATCTGAACGAATCTATAGCTATTTAAAAAACCGAAAAACCTAACAAAAATCATATTCTGATAGCAATCAGCACTTTACCTTTGCAAAAAAAAGGCGATGTTATATTGGAAAAAGTTAGATCAAAAGGAACGCAAAGAACGTATTCAAAACGCATTGGCAGAAAATGTGAATTTTGCAAAAGACATTTCTCTGGGATATCCCGCATCTAAACTTGATGGAAGAGTGTTTCAAGACGATGCGCCTTTTTTGAAAGATGCCCCTACGTTACAAACCTTTGTTGCCAATCCTAATCATATTGGTTGTCACACTTTGGGCACTTCAGAAAAAGCCTTCAAAGGTACCCAACAGATAGAACGTGAAGTTTTGGATGTCATTGCCGTTGATATTTTCAAAGCCGAACCCAACGCTTACGATGGCTATATTTCGCCCGGCGGAACCGAAGCCAACCTGCAAGCCCTTTGGATGTACCGCAACTTTTTTATGTACCAAAAAGGCGCACAACTACACGAAATTGCAATTGTTGCTTCTGAGGACACCCATTATTCTATTGCCAAAGGTTCGAATGTCTTGATGTTGGATTGGATCAAAGTTCCGGTATCCTTTCACCAAAGAGAAATCGACACGGTGGTTTTAGAACAACAAATAATCGACGCCAAATTGGCTGGTAAAAAATACTTTATTGTCGTTTCGAATATGGGAACCACCATGTTTGGCTCAGTAGACCATCCAGAGCAGTATTGTGCGGTTTTTGAAAAACATAATTTAGACTACAAGCTTCATATCGATGGAGCCTATGGCGGATTTGTATATCCGTTTAGCAACGCCAATTCTACCCTTACTTTCAACAATCCAAAAATAAGTTCGATCACCATCGATGCCCACAAAATGCTGCAATCGCCTTATGGCACCGGTATTTTTATTTGCCGAAAAAACCTAATAGAAAATGTCTTAACCAAAGAAGCCGAATATGTAGAAGGCATGGATTTGACCCTTTGTGGCAGTCGTTCAGGATCGAACGCCGTAGCCGTTTGGATGATTTTATTCGCTTATGGCCCTCATGGTTGGTTCGAAAAAGTAAGCATATTACAAATGCGTACCCAATTTTTATGTAACGCATTGGATCAACTCGACATTCCGTATTTTAGAGATCCTTACATGAATATTGTTACCATTGATGCAGCTTACATTGACCACCAATTGGCAGACACTTTCGATTTGGTTCCGCAACAGCATGATGGCGATAATAAATGGTACAAAATAGTACTGATGGACCATGTAGAAGTCGAACATTTAACTACATTTATAGCCCAGTTAAAAGCGACTATCCATGTTGAAAAAGGAATTACGGCTTAAATACAAAGCCTTCAGACAAGCACTGCATGAAAATGAAATAGAAACGATGAGCTTGGAAATAGCCAACCAAGCTTTATCACTTCCTATTTGGGATAAAACCTATTTCCATATTTTTTTACCTATCGAACCTCAAAAAGAAATCAACACCGAATTTCTTTTGCACATTTTATCTGGAAAAGATAAAGAAATCATTTTGTCTAAAAGTGATTTCGATACTCGAAAAATGACGCACTTTTTATTAACTGATAACACTAGAATTGTCAAAAACGAGTACCAAATTCCCGAACCCGTATCGGGAATAGAAATACCTTCGAAACAAATAGAAGTCGTTTTTGTACCGCTCTTAGCCTATGACCAACAAGGCAATCGTGTGGGTTATGGCAAAGGATTTTATGATCAATTCCTAACCGAGTGCAAGCCCGAAACCTTAAAAATTGGAATGTCTTTCTTTGCACCCGAAGATCTGATAAGTGATGTTTTTGCCAATGACATCCCCTTGGATTATTGTATTACGCCAAAAAAAGTTTGGGAGTTTTCAAGCAATACATAAAAATACTAGGAATAATTTACGGGAATACTGTTTTGGCGTTTTTCTTGTTTATTTATTTTACACTTTTTAAATACTTATTCACTACAAATCAAATACTTAACAAAGTTTGCTATTTTTCTTGGATAAAACTTAACATAAAATTGGATATTTTTGCATCCCATTCAAATTTTAATAATGAGAACCAACAAACAAAAACTCCTTCTAGCCCTAAAAGTATTGGCTATAGTACTACTTGTGGCTATAGGAGGTTTTATATTTTTTAGAGATACCCTTTTAGATCAAGCCTTAGACAAGGTGTCGACTAAAATGACCCAACACTACAACAGTGATTTTAGTATCAAAAAAGCAAGTTTTGATGGTCTGAGTGGCATCGATCTGTACGATGTTATTTTGGCTCCAAAAAATGCAGACACGTTGCTACATATCAAAAAACTAAAGACAAGCATTAGCCTTTGGAACTTGTTTATTGGCGACATTCAACTAGAAAAGTTAGAACTCCAAGACGGTTATATTCACTTGGTCAAAAAAGGAAAAACACGCAATTTTGATGCCTTTTTGAAAAAAGAAGAAGAAATCAACCTTGAAAATTCGGATCGTAAAACCGATTATGCTGCAACGGCCTATCGGATGATTTCGAGATTGCTCAACTTGGTACCCACTGACATGAACATCGAAAATCTAGCCTTCAAGATAGATGACAATGGTAACAAAACCTTACTAGATTTTAAAAAAATTTCCTTAAAAAGCGAACAACTTAACTGTGCCTTACATGTTGAAACCAACACCTTTAAACAACAATTAAGCCTCAAAGGAATTGCCAATCCAAGAAAAAAAACCGCCGATTTTCGCATCTTTAATCAAGATACAGGAGCCATCCGTTTGCCCTATGTTGATGAGCGCTATCATTTACAATCCAGCTTTGACTCCATACGGTTGAATATTCAAAACATAGAAAAATCATCCGGCGAACTCCATTTGGATGGACTGGCCACCATTACCAACTTACGTATCAATCACCCCAAAATTGCCAACAAAGATGTGATTATCAACAAGGCTCGTTTTGACTATCGTTTTCTTTTGGGTGCCGATTTTATTTCTATCGATAAACGCTCGACTTTACAACTCAACAAGATTAAATTGCAACCCTATTTGGCATACGAAACCCAATCAGATACCATTTACAAATTACAGGTTCACATCCCTAAGATGAAAGCGCAGGATTTTATTGTTTCGCTTCCTGATGGCTTATTTTCTAATTTTAAAGGAATGGAAGCCCAAGGAAATTTTGAGTATGATTTAGATTTCAAATTCAACATCAACCAACCCAACCAACTAGTTTTTGACAGCAAACTCCAGAAAGAAAACTTGCGCATTATTCAATACGGCAAGGCTAATTTGACCAAACTTAACGGTGCATTTGCCTATCGTGCCATTATCAAAAACGTATTGCAACGCCCTATTTTGGTAGGAATAGACAATCCAGACTTTACGCCTTTGGAACAAATTTCGCCCTATTTACAAAAATGTGTGTTGACCACGGAGGATCCTTCCTTTTTTCAGCATCGTGGTTTTATCAACGAAGCTTTTAAACAATCGATTATCAAAAACATTCGCACCAAAAAATTTGCTCGTGGTGCCAGTACCATCAGTATGCAATTGGTCAAAAACGCTTTTTTAACCCGCGAAAAAACCTTGTCAAGAAAATTAGAAGAAATTCTTTTGGTTTACCTGCTTGAAAATAACCGTGTGGTGAGTAAAGCGCGTATGCTCGAAGTCTATTTCAACATCATCGAATGGGGACCCGATGTCTATGGAATTGGTGAAGCCAGTCGTTTTTATTTCCAAAAAACTCCCTCCGAGTTGGATTTGAACGAATGTTTGTATTTGGCGCGCATTATTCCAAGTCCGCGCAAATTTATGTACCAGTTTAATGAGGAAGGAAATTTGAAAGACTTTGCTGTGAAGCAACACGTGTTTTTAACGAATTTAATGAATCGCAGAGGCTTACTGGCACCAGAAGATTCTATTTATAAATCGAAACCCTTTTCTATTACAGGCCAGGCCAAATCGTTCATCAAATTAAGAATTCCGGATAGTACTAAAATCGAAACCGACTCTCTTGCGATTGATGATCTTTTCAAATTTTAAAGCAAAAATAAGTTCAATGGCCAACGCGATGCCTCAGGCTCGTGCTTTTAAAGCTGAGCAGAAAAGCAAACTATAACCTTGAAAAC
>JBOFUD010000009.1:0-2368 GCA_051652385.1 Flavobacterium sp. | reverse complement strand
TTGAGTCAATGTGCGGTTTATCTGGCTACTTCACCCAAAAGTAATGCCTCGTATCTAGCCATTGGAACGGCGCAACAAATGGTGAAACAAACGGGAGACTTACCCGTGCCTTTGCATTTAAGAAACGCTCCAACAAAATTAATGCAAGAATTGGGCTATGGCGAAGAATACAAATATTCGCACGATTACGCAAATAATTTTGCCGAACAAGAATTCCTGCCCGATGCGCTAAGCAACACGCCTATTTATGTCCCTGGTAATAATTCGAGAGAGAATAGCATTCGAGAGTTTTTGAAGAATAGATGGAAAGAGAAGTATGGGTATTGATAAAAGATTTTAGGGTTTAGGGTTTAGGGTTTAGGGTTTAGGGTTTAGGGTTTAGGGTTTAAAAAAACGAGAATGCTTTGATCAATCAAATCATTCTCGTTTTTTTTGTTCGGTTTGTATTCTAAACTAACTAAAACTTGATGGCTATTTTTTCAGATTGCAGTTGCTCATTTTGATAATATTCGAAAAACCATTCGTTGTCTTTTAAAAGCAAAGCACCTTGAATACCGTCTCTAACCGCTGTAAAATAATCACTTTTGGACGTTTTGAATAATTTCATCACCACTTTTGGAGTCGTGTCTATCAACTGATAACCATTGGCCGTTGGCTGTGCATAAAAAACCATAGCATTGGAAGTACTATTTACTGGAGTAGCAGGATTTAAAGCTGTTTGAGCAACGGGTGCCGCAACTTGAACACCAGAAACCATCTTATTTTGAGCCACAACTGCAGCGGCACCTGGAGTGTATTTATAATTCATTTCGTACAATGAATTGAAGGCTTCATTTAAGGCTTCGGTGTACGCCAGCAAATAATCTTTCTCTTTTGTGTACCCATTGGCCGACTTAAAAATTTCATTTCCATTACAATCTTTCAATACAAAATACATCTTGGTAGCCAAAAAAGCTTTAAGATTGATGACATCTAAATACAACAAACTGCATTTATCGTATGCATTGGGCTCCTCTACATAAAAAGCTTCAAAACCAGCTTTAGTAAGATTGAATTTTGATAAAGTTGACAAACGATATTCATTGGTTTTCTTTTGAAAATCAAATTTCAAAGGAACAATTACGGCTCTAAAATCGTTGATGGATTGAGCGAAAGAAAAACTAGCCAGAAGGGCGAAAAAGAATAAAAAACGTACTTTCATTATCATTATTTTTAGGGTAAAAATCCAAATAAGAAACCTCTTTGGAATGGGTTTAAAGTTACAAGAAATTTTGCAACTCTAGTAAATGTTTCACTTGTTTGATTTCGGAAGGTACTTCAACTTGATTCGGATTAAAAAAGATGGCTTTCAAACCCGCATTCAACGCTCCATTTACATCGGCATCGAGGCAGTCTCCAATCATGATACTCTGTTCTTTTTTGGCATTGGCAATGTCGAGCGCATGCTCAAAGATAATAGGATTAGGCTTCTTGACACCCGCCATTTCTGAATTGGTGATGGTTTTAAAGTAAATTTCTAAATTAGAATTTCTCACTTTTTTATCTTGTACCGCCGCAAAACCATTGGTAATAATGTGCAACGTGTACTTTTGATGCAAGTATTCTAAAATTTCAATAGCGCCTTCGAATAAAAAATTATTTTCGGGCAACAATTCGATATAATCTTCCGCCATTTGATGAATTGCTGCATCAGAAATCACATAATCTAAAGCATCAAATGACAATTTCAAACGATCATAGCGCAATTTCTCATGCGAAATTTGATCTTTTTGATACAATTTCCAACAAGCATGATTTATAGGAATGTATTTTTCGATGAATAATTCTGTGTTCACATCGGGGTGATTTTTTTTGAAAATACAATCAAAAGCCATTTCAGAATTTTTGTCAAAATCCCAAAGCGTATGATCTAAATCAAAAAAAACATCGGTAATCGTATTCATGTGCCTATTTTTTATTTAAAAATTCGTTTATCGAAAGGAAAATCGACTTGTTCTATAATTTTAATTTGTTTAAAGTCGGGATGCAATGGATGGATTAAAAAATTGTAATCCCCTTTTACCACTGCAGAAGGCACCTTAAGGATTGCAAAATCATTTTGCTGAATAAAACGATCGCCTATCCCTGCCGTTTGAAAAGAGGAAGGAAACACATTCCAATCCGACTGCAAATCAAGAACCTTAATTTCAGAAATTGTCATCGTATCCGGAATATGTAGGGTCAGCATCACAAAATCGCTTGGCAATGTCGCAACTGACAAATGTACCGCCACCTCTGCCATAGCTAATGCTCTGCTTTGGGCTGTATAAATAATTTCTGTACCTTTAGAATTCCATCGTGCTCCACACATAGCAGCACCTTTTCCGGA
>JBOFUD010000008.1:0-3900 GCA_051652385.1 Flavobacterium sp. | reverse complement strand
AATAAAGTAGCGATAATTACCTCGTTATGAGGCCACCAGAACTTCATGTCCTGCCAATATTCTTGAACGGGTTTATCGTACACATCTTTGTAATAGAGAATGCCTCCATGTTCTTTATCCCATCCACGGTCCCACATATAATCTAGCATTTTGCAGCCTAAGGCAATTAAATGCGGATCGTTGTTGCGGTATTTGGCTTCGTGCAAGATAAACCAAGCGCCTTCCATGGCATGACCGGGATTTAGGGTGCGCCCATCAATGTGATCTATAATACTTCCGTCGGGTGCCACTTGTTCCATTACACATCGAATGTCGTCTTTAACAAAATCGCGTTCAATTTCATCAATCCATTTACTAATCCAGTCATCGCAGCGAGGATCACCAATTGTTTCTCGCAATTGTTGCGCTGTATTGATCATAATCATAGGAACTCCAATCCCCTTAGAAGGCCGAGTTGCAGTGTACTTGGGTATTAATAAACCCGGAACAGTAGCGTATTCGATACATTTTCCGAATAAAAAACGCGCTTTTGTAGCAATAGCTTCGTCCCCGCTCGCTTTTGCGTAAGCCGCCATAGCAATTACCGCAAAAGTTTCCGAAAAGAAATATCGCCTCTTTCGAATTGGTTCTCCTTGACGTGTGACATGAAAAAACATTTGTCCATCGGTGTCAAAGCAATGGTTGTTTAAAAAATCGATTCCCGAATTTGCCCCTTCCAACCATTCTTTTTTGGGCGCAACCGTAGTATAAAGGGTAGCCAATAACCAAGAAGCACGACCCTGAATCCAGACTGCCTTATCGTCATCAATCAAACTTCCGTCTTGATCACGCATCAGTAAAAACCCACCAAATTGGGTGTCTATAGAGCGAGGAAACCAAAAAGGGATTGTATCGTGTAACAATTGATGTTGATAAAATTCTTTTAAGTTTTGAAGATCTGTTTTTGAATAGCTCATTTTTATTATTTAATAATTGTCGTTTATTTTTTGGTTGAATTCGCTAACACAATTTGGAGGTACCTAAAGAACATCCAGCGAAAAAGTGGCACAAGGCAATCTTTCTTCATTGATTAAATTGGCTTTTGTAAACGGTTTCCAAGCATACAAAACCGATTGAATAGTGGCTCCTTTTGGGATGTAGATCACCACTTGATTACCCACAATCTTGGCTTCGACGGCTATATGTTGTCCTGTTTTTGATACGATTTCAAATCCTTTTAGGGGTTGTTGCTCTTTGGTCAACAATTTTTTAACCGAGGTAAAAGAAATCCATAACGCATCGCCTTTTAGTGTTACTTTTATCGGTATTGGTCCATAAGCGATGAGGTCTTTTTTATAGGTTTCCTTCAAAGCTATTCTAGCCAGTCGGTCGCCGATTTCTTTTTTTTGTTTTGGATGTACGTTTTTTTCATCACCATAATCCATGCTTACAGCCATAGCACTATTGGGTATTTTTAAAGATAAGCTACTTTGCATCGCTCTGAATTCTGGCCAAGAAGGACGATCGATACTAGAAAGTTGCACAAAATAAAAGGGGAAATCGATGTTCCAAGCTTTACGCCAACTTTTAACCATAATTGGTAACAAATGCTCATACCAATTAATATTATGTGTATTACTTTCGCCTTGGTACCAAAGCACCCCTTTGATAGGAAAATCCGTAAAATCGGTAATTCCTGCCTCAAAATTGTAGCTGGGTTCGTAGGGATGACGTTGCTTGGGATTGGTAGCGTTTTTCAAATTTACGTCCGCGCGTTCTCTTACCCAAGGCATCAAAAAATCCGTTTTACGCCAATTGTATAAAACATCGACAGCTTTATCATCGTGCTCTAAAGTGTAACGATCTATCCAAGATTCAATGGGAGAGCCACCCACGGCTACTTGTATCAATCCGATAGGAACATTTTCTTCATAAGAAATTTTCTTTCCAAAATAATAGGCAATAGCCGAAAAGTCTTTTGCAGTAACTGAGTCGCATACGCTCCATTTTCCAGAGAAATACTTAAGTTGATTAGTTTTGGCCAATGTCAAAGAATCCCAAGCTGTTTCATCGGTTTCTTGTATGGGTTTATACTGAAAAAATCGCAATTGTGAATTGGCTTTAGCTCCTTGAACCTCCGCCATTCCATGTTCAGCATTTTGAAGTGGAAATGCCATATTCGATTGTCCTGAACACAACCAAACATCGCCAATCAGTAGATTCTTTAGAATAATGGATGCATAATTGGTTTTTATTTCAACTACATAAGGGCCGCCATGTTTCATTTTTGGAAATTCTATTTTCCATTTTCCACTATGATCGGCTAGAACGGACTGGCTTTTTGAATTAAATACCACCTCAACTCGATCACCCCTATTGGCTTTTCCATAAAAAACAATAGGTTGCTGACGTTGTAAAACCATATTATCCGTAAAAACAGAAGCTATTGATAGGCATCCAAAATCTCCAGAAATAGCAGCGTAAACTGTTTTTGCAATAATTGTAGCTCCGTCCTTTGATGGATGTAATGCATCAGAAAACAACTCAGGATGAGCATACAACTTTTCGTGCAAGTCGATTAAAGGTACTTGATTTGCACTGGCAACACTAGTAATTTTAGATTGGATTTCCCAAAACCATTCTCTAGTGCCTGATTTAAACCGAGGATGTTCATTAAAAATGGGACTCATCCGGCAGACATACAATTTCACATGAGGATTTTGTTGTCGTAAGGTATCCAGCAGCCAATTGTAATCGGCCTCAAAATCTTGTTTAAAATTGGGCCAATTTCTAGGATCGGTATCATTTAGGCCTAAATGAATAATAGCAATATCAGGACGGTAAGCGATGGCCTCTTCGCATTCTTTGGTTTTAAAGTAGGGTTTATGTCCCATTTTCAAAAGAGTTGCTCCGCTATATCCAAAATTTTCAACTTTATAGTCATCTCCTAAAAACAGTTGAAGTTGAGCAGGATAAGCCTCTGTTTTAGAATTACTTAATAAATATCCAGCAGTAACAGAGTCGCCGATACAGGCTACTTTTAGTTGTGCCAAAACAGGAATCTCCCACACCATGGCGAGAAGAATAAAATAAAGAAATAAAGATTTTTTGTAAAACATTATAGCTAGAAATAATTCGGTTTTTAGAAAATCTACCAAGGCAAAAAAAACACCTTGGTAGATTACAACTAACAAAACTCAACTCAATAAACACCAGAACAACTATTTGATCATACTTCGCAAAAATCATTATGTTGGGGCTTTAAAAAACTAATTTGCACCAACAAAGCCAAAACAACTATTCCTGCCATCATTGCAAATCCATTTCCTAACGTTCCGTTATCGGCATATTTTCCTAATACGGTCGTTACAAGTGCGCCACAGCCCACACCCGTCATATTTAATATTCCGTAGGCTGTTGCTCTATGTTTTGAAGCAACAAATTGGCAAAGTATGGGCATATTATTGGCATCAAACATGCCATAGCCTATTCCAAAACAAAGGCCCGCGCTTACAATATGAAGGGTAGAATGACCAAAACCAATCAACAACAAGGCAGGAATGGTCAAACTCAATCCTATGGCACTGGTATAAATTCTCCCTTTTACATTTTTGATGACCCATTTATCCGATAGCATTCCGCCGAAAAGCACTCCTAACAAAGAAGATATTGAAATGGTTATAGTGGCCAAGGGTCCCGCTTGCTCCATAGGAATTCCTAAATTCCCAGCAAACAAAGTAGGTAGCCAGTTTTTGGTCGCCCAACCTGGTAAACTAATGGTCGCAAAAAAGAATAAAATAATCCAAAACGAGAGATTCGTAAATAGCAATGCAAGCCCTTTTAGGATGGATACTTTTATATCCGAAGTAGCAATACTACTGTTTTGAGCTTGTAATTCTTTTGCAACTCCTTTCTTTTCAA
>JBOFUD010000007.1:0-3227 GCA_051652385.1 Flavobacterium sp. | reverse complement strand
AAACCAATGCTGTGAATTATGAAAACGGTAGAATTGCCCTCAAAATAAAAGGAGAAGTACTGTAATTACAATTCATTTTCAAGTGTAAAACTAAATTTTAATTCCGTCTGATCGCGCAGTACCACCACAGTCATTTGTTTCTGCTCTTCAGCCATAAAAAGACTGTTGATTTTTTGTAAGGAATATTTAAAAACAGCCGTACCATCGATTGAAATCAGCTCATCGCCAACTTGCAATCCCGTTTTTTCAGCTACTGATTTTTTGCGAATATTCGAGATGAAATAATTGGGCTTTAACTCAAACTTATACTTGTAACTATTTCTTATCAGTACATTTCTTGGTTCAGGATCAATAGCGCTGCGCGGATTTAACAGCGTACTTTCAAGCTTCACATAATCCTCTACCCATCGCAACCCATTTTGTTCGATTTCGATACCTGTCCGATTGTATTTAAAATGCGAATTAAAATTGGCGTTTTTCTTCAGATACATCTGACCATTTTGATAATCAAAAACGACTTTAAATCTTCGAAATATTTCGGCACCAACAGATCCTACTCTATTGGCAACCATTTTTACATGTTTTAAGGAACTAGCATCCGGAAACGCAACAATTGGCGCTTTAAATTCGAAAGTAGCCATTTGAAGAGCTCTAATTTTAGCTCTTTTACCTTCTATATCGCCACTAAATCCTTTTCCTAGAAAATCATCAAAATGCTTAGAGGGTACTTTAATGTTATGTGTATTCTCCTGAAAAACCCAAATCGCATCACTATTCCCCAGATCTATCAGCATTTTTGAATCCCTCAAAGTGCTATCTATTTTTACTTTTGAAATAAAATAAGGCTTCGCATTTTCGATCGAGATTGGGATTCTAGTGAATTTTTTTTCCAAGGCACGTTGGTACTTGACATTGGGTTTCGTGACAAAAATTTTCTTTTTAATGTAGTCCATTTCTATTAGCCCATTTTTAAAAAAAGGAGCTCCGATAATTCCATTTACCGGAATACCAATATGAGAAGACAAATTGAATTTCTGATCTAAAATAATGTACAACAATTGCTTTTCAGCCAAAAACCCATTGACAAACAAGCGATTATTTGTTGATTTCAATCCTTCTATCGCTTCATCACTTCCTAAACCGCGCAGCATCACTTTGTCAACATTAAGCAAATTCAATTCTTTTTTATCATCAAGACTAAACAAAATAGTTTCTTCTACGCCGGTATCCAGCAAAAAATTCAATACCACGCCATTCACAGATATCGGTATAAAAATCAGATTATTAATCAATTGAAACGGGATTTCTATCCGAGTTTGCTGCGGCAACAATCGAAAACCTTCTTGCGCTTGGAAAGCCCAAAAATTAAAAAGAAAAAAAAACACCCAGCACCTGACTTTCATTTCAAAAGGTTTTCGAATTGCTTCAAAAATTACAACATATTTTATCCATTTTGACATTTAAATGAGTCCTTTTTACTAATTATTTTAGAAAAAAAGTGCACATTTGCACTTCAATTATTATAAAATGCCAAATATATCCAACAGAGGCAGACAAATGCCTGAATCACCCATTCGAAAATTGGCTCCCTTTTCTGAATCAGCAAAGAAAAGAGGCGTAAAAGTATACCATCTAAACATCGGTCAACCCGACATCAAAAGTCCACAAATTGCGATTGATGCGATCAAAAACATAGATTTAGAATTACTAGAATATAGTCCCTCTGCAGGTTACGAAAGTTACCGAAAAAAGTTGGTTTCGTTTTACACCGCACAACAAGTTGCCGTTGCCTATGAAGACATAATTGTTACCACAGGTGGCTCAGAAGCCCTACTATTTGCCCTGGGCAGCATTATGGATCCAGATGACGAGGTTATTATTCCTGAACCTTTTTATGCCAATTACAGTTCGTTCTCGGCTGCTTCAGATGCCAAAGTGGTTCCTGTAAATTCGACCATAGCCACAGGTTTTGCATTGCCTCCTATCTCTGAATTCGAAAAATTAATTTCAGATAAAACGAAAGCCATTTTGATTTGTAATCCCAACAATCCAACAGGCTACTTGTATTCTAAAGAAGAAATCGAACAATTAGGTGCCTTGGTCAAAAAATATGATCTGTTTTTGATTGCTGATGAAGTGTACCGAGAATTCATTTATGACGGCGAACCACATTACTCTGTCATGAATCTAAAAGGCTTGGAAGAAAATGTCATCATGATCGATTCGGTTTCCAAAAGATACAGTATGTGTGGCGCACGAATTGGCTGTATGGTCACCAAAAACAAAGAGGTTATTGCCGCTTCGATGAAATTTGCACAAGCGCGTTTGAGTCCGCCAACCGTAGAACAAATTGCTTGTGAAGCCGCTATAGATGTCCCTGCCAGCTATTTTGAAGAAGTCGTAAACGAATATAGAGCACGCAGAAATACCGTTATTTCAGAATTACAAAAAATAGAAGGCGTAACCATTACGGCTCCAAAAGGGGCTTTTTATTGTATTGCGCAATTGCCAATCGCCAATACCGATCATTTTGCCCAATGGCTTTTGGAAAGTTACCAATTGCATGGCGAAACTGTCATGGTGGCTCCTGCTGCAGGTTTTTATTCCACACCCGGCATGGGGTTGAACCAAGTGCGCATTGCGTACGTTTTGAATACAGAGGATCTTATAAAAGCTGTTCACATCCTCAAAGAAGGTTTACACCACTACCAACAATTGGTTTAACACAGATTCCGCACTAGAAAGCTACTATAACTGAAGTACTTCACCATTATTATATTTTTTAGTGGAGTTCAGTGCATGAATTTTATTTGTTTTTACTGTTGTTTTTTGGATTAAATGTACGCTTCGATGTTTTCTTCAAAACCAAGAACTTTTTTCACGAGTGTTTATTTTAGTGGGGTTCAAGCTACGCTTCGCTTGTTTCTCCCATTTTTAAATTCAAAATACGAAAGTAGTAACGCATTGGTTTCTATTTTTCATTTGCATTCGCTGAACTTTGTTTCCTTCTTCAAAAATAGTCCGTGCGCTCTTGCTTTTATTGCATCATTCAGCTTCGCCACGAAGTCTAATTCAGATTCTGGGTTAAATTAAACCCAGATTCCGCATTAGAAATCTACTACAACTGAATTCTTCTTCAAAACCATGAACTTACTCCCATTTTTAAATTCAAAATACAAAAGTATTACATCTTTAAAAATAGTCCGTGAGCTCCTGTTTTTATTGAA
>JBOFUD010000006.1:0-2868 GCA_051652385.1 Flavobacterium sp. | reverse complement strand
ATTCTGAAGCCAATCTCTGAGCCATTGATTTTTCGTTTCTTCTTCTTGAATAAAGAATCAACCATTTCATAGCCATAGAAATTTTTCTGTCTGGTCTAATTTGCATTGGAATTTGAAAGGTAGCTCCACCTACTCTACGACTACGCACTTCTACGTGAGGCATAACGTTTGTTAAAGCATCTTTCCAAATTTCTAATGAAGTTTTTTCGTCGTTTTGTTTTTTAGACTCTATGATGTCAATGGCATCATAAAATACTTTAAACGCTGTAGATTTTTTACCATCCCACATTAAGTTGTTCACAAAACGCGTTACCAACTGGTCATTAAACCTTGGATCTGGTAAAAGTGGTCTTTTCTTTGCCGCTCTTTTTCTCATGTCTTTTTTTTAATTTTTTGTCATTAACACACCCCACCCTTTGAATTTATACAAATTCAAAATCGAAGCCTGCAATTAACTTTTTAAATTACTTTTTTACTTCCTTTGGGCGTTTAGCTCCGTACTTAGATCTTCTTTGCGTTCTTCCCGCTACACCTGATGTATCAAGCGCACCACGAACGATGTGATATCTAACTCCTGGTAAATCTTTTACCCTTCCACCCCTAACTAATACTATCGAGTGCTCTTGTAAATTGTGTCCTTCTCCAGGGATGTAAGCATTCACTTCGTTACCATTTGTCAAACGTACACGCGCTACTTTACGCATTGCAGAGTTTGGTTTTTTAGGTGTAGTAGTGTAAACACGCGTACAAACCCCTCTTCTTTGAGGACAAGAATCTAAAGCAACCGATTTACTCTTCTTAGTTATCTGAGTTCTTCCTGTTCTTACTAATTGTTGAATTGTTGGCATAATTAATACTAAAAATTTCTTATTATATTAAATTCCCGCTTTTTACGGGGATGCAAATGTATAAAATATTTTTCACTATACAAACCTTAATGCATTAATTTTCAATATCCTTGTTTTAAATTATGATTTTCATAACATTCATTAGATATTTGCGTTAGCTATCTTTTAAAGAAATTCAATTGAAACATTTCGTAATTACCCTCTTTTTTATCACTCTTTGCCAAACTAGCCTGGCTCAAAATTTTATTTTAAAAATAAACGGATCATCAGACACAGAAACCAAAACCATAGACTCATTAAACTATAATGGAATTCATAAAACCAAGACTTCTATCGAAAACGAAACAATTGCTACTTCAAAAAAACTAGAAAGCATTGGATACTTGAACCCACAGAGGAATGAAATTGTCAAAATAAACGACAGTGTATTTTCCGTTTTATTCCAACTAAACAAACAAACAAAATACTCCTATATATATGTAGGTAAAAATGAAATTCTAAAAAAAACAATCCCGTATCCAATAAACAACGACACGCTAATTTTAAAGTACACCGAAACACCTGCCTTTTTAGAAAAATGCATCAACCAACTCGACCAACTAGGTTACCCATTAGCCAAACTTCAGTTGACAAACATTAAAAACAAAGACAACCGGTTAATCGCAAATTTGAATTTAAAAATAAATAACAAAAGAAAAATCACTCGAATAGTCTTAAAAACTAAAGATGTTGAAAAAAAAGACGCTTTTTTCCCAAACAACCACTTACAACAAATCAACAAAAAATTCAAAGACAAACTTTTTAATCAAAAAGCACTTCAGGAAATTGAATTGGAGTTTGACAAATACCCTTTCGCTACACAAACCAAAAAACCAGAACTCCTTTTTACCCAAGATTCGACCACTATTTATGTCTATTTAGAAAAAAGAAAAAACAACTCCTTTGATGGATACATAGGATTAGGCAACAACGAAGAAAAAAAAACAACCCTGAACGGATACCTTAACATCCAACTACAAAACTTACTCAAAAAAGGGGAAGATTTTTTTGTTTACTGGAAAAGCGACGGAAACGATCAGAAAACATTTCGAACCGGCATTACATTAAACTACCTTTTCAAAACTCCCCTTGGACTGAATGCACAACTCCATATTTTTAAACAAGACAGCACCTTTCAAAATTCAAAAACTTTTGTAGACCTAAATTACAATATTAACTACAGCACAAAATTATATCTCGGATTAGAATCAACCGTATCAAGCGACATACAAAACAGCAACAATATCGTGAGTGATTACAAAAATCAATTCATAACCACAGGGGTAAATTATACCAAAAACAAAACCAACAACATTTTTTTTCAAGAAAAAACAAAAATAGACTTGCGATTAGGAACTGGAAAAAGAAACACAGTAAACCAACTCAACACCACTGCGAACAAGAAACAATATTTCCTGAACTTGAACATCTCTCACAACTTCGACCTAAATCCAAAAAACAGCATCAATGTTAGAAGTCAAAACTATTATTTAAAAAGCGACACCTACCTAACCAATGAACTTTTTCGATTTGGCGGATTGTATTCCATTCGAGGATTTGCAGAAAACAGCTTACAAGGCAATCAAATACACATGCTACTCACAGAATATCGATACATTATAAACACATCCCTTTACATTCATTCCATCTTGGATTACGCATTATACCAGGATCACACCCTAACAAATATTCAAAATTTTAACAAAATTAGCAGTATTGGCTTAGGACTTGGAATACAAACAAATAACGGTTTACTGAATATATCACTAACAAACGGAAGGAACAGCACACCTAAAGCAAAAACATTTAACAATATCCTTGCTATATGCTACAATGTTAAATTTTAAATCCCACCAACAAATAAAAGCACAAACATTAGGAATGTTAACAAATTATTATGATTTTTGGCAAACTAATTCAAAACAAATAAACAATGAAACTTAAGTTCAACGGACTTTTAGTACTACTAGTAGTACTAATG
>JBOFUD010000005.1:0-2211 GCA_051652385.1 Flavobacterium sp. | reverse complement strand
ATTTTAAGTTTATTCCTCATGGCTGTCAGTTTTTGTAGGTTCAACGCTGTTTTCTAGATGTTTCTTTTTTCCAATTCTTTCCACGAATACGAACAAGACAGGAATAAAACAGACTCCCATAATGGTCGCTACCAGCATTCCGCTAAAAACGGTCATCCCCATTACTTTTCGCGCTTGCGCACCTGCACCCGTTGCGGTTAGTAATGGAACAACCCCCAATATAAAGGCAAAAGCAGTCATTAGTATGGGTCTGAACCTTAGTTTCGCAGCCGCAAGCGCGGCTTCAACTAGTGGAACTCCATTCTCGTACTCGGATTTCGCAAACTCAACAATAAGAATGGCATTTTTGGCTGCCAAACCAATCAGCATCACTAAACCAATTTGTGCAAAAACATTGTTAACATAGTCTGGACTAAAAAGCTTACAGAGGTATAGTCCCAAAAAGGCTCCAAAAACTGCAAACGGTGTCCCCAAGAGCACGCTAAAAGGAAGTTTCCAACTTTCATATTGGGCGGCTAAGATTAGGAACACGAATACGATAGCCATTATAAAAACAGCAGATCCTTTTCCTTCTGCCTGTTTTTCCTGATAACTCATGGCGGACCACTGATACCCCATGTCAGAAGGGAGCACTTTTAGTGCCGTTTCTTCTAGTGCAGTTCTTGCTTGAGAAGAAGTGTACCCCGGGGCTGGTGTACCACCGATCTCTGCGGATCGATATAAATTAAAACGTGTAGTGAACTCGGGGCCGCTTTCTTTTTTAATGGTTGCGATACTTGAAATCGGTATCATTACGTTGTCCTTGCTACGGACAAAAATTTGATTTATATCATCAGGGTTTAAAGTGTAATTTGGTGCGGCCTGAATTAAGACGATGTATTGTCGTCCAAATCTATTAAATTCATTAACATATTGTCCTCCTAAGCTAGCGCCAATAGCAAGATTTACATCTGAAAGGGACAGATTTAGCTCGGTTACCTTTTCTCGATCTATGTCTAAACTTATCTGTGGCACATACGGGTTAAAAGTAGTTCTTACGCTCCCTATTTCGGGACGTTTACTAGCCTCTGCCATAAAGCGTTGGGCATTATCAAATAAGTATTGAGGTGTTTTCCCGGCTCTATCTTGCAACATCATCGTGAAACCGGCCGCATTACCAATGCCACTAATCGGCGGCGGACCAAAGGCAAAAACAGTGGCTTCTGGAACTGCGTATACTAGCTTACCATTTAGTTCTTGAATGATTTGAAAGACATCTTTGTCTCTTTTTTTCCATTCTTTAAGTGCTATAAAAAAGAATCCATTATTTGTAGCCATAGAGTTTTTGAGCAAACTATATCCGGATACTGTGGTGTAGTACTCCACACCCTCGGTTTGCCCCAAAATAGCTTCAATTTTTTTACAAACCAAATCCGTACGATGCAAAGATGAGGCTCCTGGCAATTCAACATTTATAAACAAATAGCCTTGATCTTCCTCCGGAACAAAACCTCCAGGAATTTTACTTCCTAAAATTGCGATAGCTCCTATGATTATTCCAATAAAAATGAAGCTTCTAGCCATTTTTTTTATCAAAAACCCAGTAAAACCTGTATATTTGGAAGTAAAGGATTCAAATTTTTGATTGAAAGCCTTAAAAAATTTACCTAACCATCCTTTTGATTCTTGACTTGGCTTCAACAATACAGAACACAATGCAGGGCTTAAAGTTAGCGCACTAATCGCTGAGAATATAACAGAGATAGCGATGGTAATAGCAAACTGCTGATACAAACGTCCGGTTATTCCGGGGGTCAACGCCACTGGCACGAATACCGCCGTCAATACAATTGCTATTGCGATTACTGGACCAGAAACCTCTTTCATTGCCTTATTTGTGGCTTCCCGGGGCGTCATACCTTGCTCGATGTGATGCATTACTGCTTCCACCACTACAATGGCATCATCTACCACGATTCCGATTGCCAAAACTAAACCTAAAAGAGATAGAACGTTAACTGAAAAACCCAAAAGAGGGAACAACATGAATACTCCAATTAAGGACACTGGAACGGTCAGCAGTGGTATTAATGTGGCTCTCCAGTTTTGCAAAAAGATAAACACTACAATAATTACCAAAAGTATCGCCTCCAACAGCGTGTGCATAATTTCACTAATTCCTTCCGTGATGGCCAGAGTTGTATCCAAAGAAGTATAATAGGTAAGATCTGC
>JBOFUD010000004.1:0-1624 GCA_051652385.1 Flavobacterium sp. | reverse complement strand
GAAGCCTCCAGAGCTGGCTCCGATGTGATGGCTGAAAACCCAACGCTTGGTAGAGAATTCAAATACCCTTCATACGTTCAAGATATTATGGGACCTATGTGTTTTGATTATGGTTTTGGCCCTTTCCGTTGGGTATGTGCCTCAGGAAAACCAGAAGACTTGGCCAAAACAGATGCCATTGCTTGCGCCGTTTTAGAAAAAATGATACAAACTTCGCCAATAGAAATCCAGCAACAAATGCAGGATAACATCCAATGGATTAAAGGCGCACAAGAAAACAAATTGGTTGTAGGTTCACAAGCGCGCATTTTATATGCCGATGCCGAAGGGCGCGCGAAAATCGCGGAAGCTTTTAACCAAGCCATAGCCAAAGGCGAAATAGGATATGTCATTTTAGGGCGTGACCACCACGATGTTTCAGGAACAGATTCGCCGTACCGAGAAACTTCAAACATTTATGATGGTTCCCGATTTACGGCTGATATGGCCATTCAAAATGTGATAGGCGATAGTTTCCGTGGCGCTACTTGGGTTTCTATTCACAACGGCGGCGGTGTGGGATGGGGCGAGGTGATTAACGGTGGCTTTGGTATGGTTCTTGATGGGTCTGAAGAAGCCTCTAAACGTTTGGCTTCCATGCTTTTTTGGGATGTCAACAACGGCATTTCTCGCAGAAGCTGGGCACGCAACGAAGGCGCTATTTTTGCCATCAAACGCGCTATGGAAGTAGAACCTTTACTAAAAGTAACGCTTCCCAATGTGGTTGATGATCATTTATTATAGATTTTTTACTTGTAACTTAATTATTAAAATATGAAACCCATTCAATTATTTGCAGTATTGTTAGTCGTTTTGTTAAGCTCCTGTAGTTCCGTAAGAGTATACTCTGATTACGACAAAGCGGTTGATTTTTCGTCCTACAAAACCTATGCCTATCACAAATCTGGCATTGATAAAGTGGAAATATCAGACTTGGACAAAAAACGTATTTTGAGAGCCATAGACCAAAACATGGCCGCCAAAGGATTTACCAAAAGTGAAACACCTGATTTGTTAATCAATATTTTTACTAAATCGAGAGAGCAAGTGAGCGTAAACCAATTCAACGCCGGTTGGGGTTACGGCTGGGGCTGGGGTTGGAATCCATGGATGATGGGAATGGGCAACCAAACTAGTGTGACTACCTCAACCGAAGGCACGTTGTACATCGATTTGATCGATGCCAAAAAGAAAGAAATGATTTGGCAAGGAGAAGGAATTGGGTCTTTAACCCGAAATATCAATAAAAAAGATGAAGTTGTCGCTGAATTAGTTGGGAAAATTTTAGCACAATATCCTCCGGTAAAAAAATAACATATTCTGATTTTAAAAAAACTAAAAGCCTAACTTTGCGTAGGCTTTTTTATTTAAATAGTATGACTCCGACTCAAGACCTACAAGACCTAAACGACATCAAAACCATGGTCAACACTTTTTATGACAACGTTCGTAAAGACACTTCCATTGGCCCTGTTTTTAACGAAAAAATAGGCGATCGCTGGCCCGAGCATCTCGAAAAAATGTACCGCTTCTGGCAAACCATTCTTTTCGAGGTACACACCTACTCCGGCAGCCCGTTTCCGCC
>JBOFUD010000003.1:0-2753 GCA_051652385.1 Flavobacterium sp. | reverse complement strand
CTTTCTGTGGGCACTCGTCCCGATTGTTTGGATGCCGAAAAAGTAGCTTTGTTGGAATCGTATTGCGATCGATTGGATGTGGATGTCGAAATGGGTATGGAATCTATTTATGACGGTACATTACAACAAATCAACAGAGGGTGTTCGCATCAAGAATTTGTCGATGCGCTTGCGCTTTTTACCAATAGTCCTATTGATTTATGCATTCATACCGTGTTTGGTTTTCCAGGAGAAACGGTCGAAATGATGCTGCAATACATTCACGAAATAAATCAATTTCCTCAAATAAAATTTGTAAAATTTCATCACCTTCACATTGTTGAGGGGTCGATTATGGGCGTGCATTACAAACGCAATCCTTTTCCGCTTTTTACTTTAGAGGCCTACACGGATTTGTTGTGCGAACTCCTTCTTTTGTTACGTCCCGATATCGTGGTGCAACGTTTGTTTGGTATTTCGGACTGGGAACTGCTTATTGCTCCGAATTGGGGGTTAAAGAAAACCTTAATTCAAAATTATATGGATAAGGAAATTAGCAATCGGAATGTCCTGCAAGGCGCTCGTTTCATTGAGTAGCAAACTAGTCTTCCTTTTTCGTTGATGTATAGTATTGCATTTTCAAAATAGTATATTTGTATTGGGTAATAACCAATTTAGTATTTTGTGAGTTTAGTAATCTTTTTATCATGCGAATATATTTTTATTTTTTATTTCTTTTCTCTGGTTTACATGTTTTTGCTCAAGATGCGTCATTGGGTCTGCAAAAACCAAAAACTCAAATTGATTCGCTGTACAGGGAGGATCAGTTTTATTTTGGTATTACTTACAATACATTGGCTGCAACTCCAGAAGGATATTCAAAAGATAAAATAGCGGCGGGTTTTACGGGTGGTTTTCTTAGAGATATGCCTGTAAACAAAAACCGTACGATCGCTGTAGCTGCGGGTCTTGGAATGACGTATAATGGGTACAATCATAATTTTGGTATTTCAGGAACGAACGCTAATCCTACTTATACTATTTTGGGATCGGGAACCTATACCAAAAATAAGTTGTCGACCTTTACCGCAGATCTCCCCATCGAATTGCGATGGCGAACGTCCACATTTGAAAGTACTCAGTTTTGGAGAATTTATGCTGGTTTTAAGTTGAGTTACCTGCTTTCTGATCGTAATGTGTCAGACACTAATTCTGGCACAATCATTATTAAAAATAACAGCGATTTCAATAAACTAGGATACAGTGTGTATCTGTCTGCGGGGTACAATACCTTCAATTTTTACCTTAATTATGGATTGAATTCGATGTTTCAAAAAGGCGAAATTGGAACCGAAAAGGTTAAGTTGCAAAATGTTAATTTGGGACTCATTTTCTATATTTTATAGCCATACTAAAAGAAGAAACCCTTGCGGAATACAACCCAAAAAAAAACCAATCCATAATTCTTTTGGAGTGTGAGCCTGCATCACCAATCGAGACGATGCAATTACACCATTTAGAAAAATAAAAAAGGGAATAATTAGCTGTGAATTCTCAGGATGTTGTATTTGTAATCCAATGATAAAAAGTGTCAATGAGCTAAATGCCAGCATATGAATGCTCGCTTTTATTTTAGCAAACAAGAGTAGTAACACCAGCAAGGTGCTAAGTAAAGCCGATAAAAAGAAGAAATGTAGTTCAAAAAAGCGCTCAATGGTAATGCTTCTTTTGATTAAAAGGATCATCAAAAAACAGTGCAAAACCAATGGTATTTTCCTTTGATTTAAATCATAGGCCATCACGGAATCGATTTGTTTTAGGGCTCGCAACAAAAAATAAATTAGAATCGGAACGATTAAAGTTAAAATTAAGATTTGTAACAACACATAACCTTTCTCTTTCGTTTGAAATTCAGCCGAATTGTAATAAAAATAAAACAGCGTTGCCATCAACGGAACAAAGATGGGATGGAATACATAAGAAAAGAAGGGAAGAATTTTTTTCAAGTGTCTTAGTTTTGATGCGAAAATGTAATGATCGCAATTTACAATAGTTTTAATAAGTTTACAATCTAAATTCGGGTAGTTAAATAAAATTAAAACCAACTTTGGATTACAGAGTTTTAGTAATTTTACGCACAAATTAAGTACATAATGAATCTATCCATAGCAACGATTGCCCAACAAATAAATGCCTCGTTTGAGGGTAATACGACCACAATTATAGATGCTGTTGCTATTGATAGTCGTTCGCTTCAAAGCGGTTCCTCTACCTTGTTTTTTGCATTGATTGGCCCAAATAACGACGCTCATTTGTATCTAAAGGACGTTATTCAACAAGGAGTTACGCATTTTGTTGTACAATATATACCCGATAATTGCGTGGGAAAAGCCCAATTTTTGGTGGTAAATAATACCTTGACAGCGCTACAAGAATTAGCAAAGTATCATCGCAGTTTGTTTGATTTTCCGATCATTGGCATCACCGGTAGCAACGGAAAAACTATAGTAAAAGAGTGGCTTAATTTTTTGCTAAGCCCTGATTACACTATCATTCGTAGTCCAAAAAGTTACAATTCGCAGGTTGGCGTTCCGTTGTCTGTGTTGGCGATTGCGAAGCAACATAATCTCGGGATTTTTGAAGCCGGAATTTCTACGATAAATGAGATGGTACATTTAGAAAAAATTATTCAGCCGACCCTTGGTATTTTGACAAATATTGGTTCCGCCCATGATGAAGGTTTTTCATCTATAGGCGAGAAAATCAAAGAAAAA
>JBOFUD010000002.1:0-3407 GCA_051652385.1 Flavobacterium sp. | reverse complement strand
CGTTTTCGGTAACCAAAAGTATAGGTTGTTGCACATCGGCGATCATGGCGCCCACCCAAGGAGCAAAATCACCATTAATCCCAATATTTATAGATTGTGGGATAAAACCTGTATAAAAATCACCATTATTTCTAGTATCTAAAATTAGGGCTCCAGTTTCATCGGCTAGTTGCTCAAAATCAGTTACCGAAAACGCTTTCATACCGTTGTGTAGTACGTTTTCAAAGCTTTCGTATCCTTTTTTGTTCATGGCCACATTCATTCCGAAATAAGCCGGAGGTGGAAGCAAACCCTCGGTCACTTCTTTGATGAATTCTTCCTCAGTCATGTTGGCTCTCAAAGCATAGTTGGTTGCTTTTTGTTGTCCAATGGTTGATACGGTTTCTTTACTCATGTTTTTGCCACAAGCACTTCCGGCACCATGAGCGGGATATACAATCACGTCGTCGGCCAGCGTCATTACTTTGTCTCTCAAGGAATGAAACAAGATACCTGCCAATTGTTCTTGTGTCATCGAAGCGGCTTTTTGAGCCAAGTCAGGGCGTCCCACATCGCCAATGAATAGGGTGTCACCAGAGAAAATAGCGTGTTCTTTTCCGTTTTCATCTAGCAATAAAAAGGTCGTGCTTTCCATGGTATGACCGGGCGTGTGCAGGACTTTAATTTTGATCTTTCCTATTTCAAAAATTTGATTGTCCACTGCTACAATGGCTTCAAATTCAGGTGTTGCTGTTGGGCCATATACTATTGGTGCGTCAGTTGCTTTGCTCAAATCCAAATGACCTGACACAAAATCGGCATGAAAATGAGTTTCGAATATGTATTTCAAAGCTACTTTATCACGTTCTAAACGATCTAAATACGGCTGTACTTCTCTTAAAGGATCAATAATAGCAGCCTCGCCATTCGAAGTAATGTAATAGGCTCCTTGCGCCAAACAACCGGTATATATTTGTTCTATTTTCATGGTATTTGTATTGATTAACTACGCAAATGTAGTGTTGATTTGTTGTAAAGTATGTGATAAATGTTACTGGATTGTTTTTTGACTAAAAAAAGATTTCTTTAGTGATAATATAGATTCCCATGATCAAAACAAACCATCCAAAGAGGGGTTTGAGTTGTGTGCCATCAATTTTTTTTGATACTCGCGTGCCTATCAAAATCCCGATAAAAGCCATGGCGGCAATGGTAAGTAAAAACGTGTAATCTATAGTAGTTCCGATGTAAATATCGCCCGCAAAACCTATGGCCGAATTAATAAAAATTATCAAAAGTGAGGTGCCTACGGCTTGTTTCATGGGTAAATTCGCAAAAAAAAGTAAGGCTGGAATGATAAGAAAACCGCCACCTGCGCCTAAAAAACCTGTGATAATGCCCACCACAAAACCAATGATTCCTAATTGGGAGTAATTAGTAGTCGACGATGCAATTTCAGGGAGCTTACTTCGGATCATGGATACGGCGGCCAAAATCATCAAAACCGAAAAAATAATCATGATTAGAAAGTCTTTCGAAACCTGAAAATTTGCAATCGAAAATAAGGTGTTGGCTATTTGAGGAAATATAACTTCGCGGATAATTAAAATTGAAAACACCGAAGGAATGGCGAAATACATGGCAGCCTTAATTTTTAAATTACCCATTTTATAATGGCTAAAACAACCAAACAAAGCCGATAACCCCACAATAAATAAGGAGTAACTTGTAGCAAGTTCAGGGTTAATTTTGAATAAATACACTAAAATGGGGATGGTCAATATAGAGCCTCCACCGCCAATGAGTCCGAGTGATAAGCCAATGATAATGGAGGCTAGATAACCGAAATATTCCATGTTTTTGTTTTTGTACGGCAAAGATGGGATTTTACTTTTTAACGATGTGTACTTTTAGTCACAGTACTCGTTTAGGCATCAAAATGTTTTACAGGAATATTTACAGATGATAGGTAAAAAAAGTATTATTTCAAAAGGACTTCGATATGGTTACGATGCAATTTCACCAAACCCCTTTGTTCCATCTTTTTTAATAATCTTGAGATTACCTCTCTCGAAGTATTTAAATCTAATGCTATTTCTTGATGGGAAGATTTTAAATCTTTGCAGCCACAGGAAGCAACTTGACGGCCAAGGTAAATTTCTAGGCGTTCATCCATTGCTCTAAAAGCCACACTGTCTAGCACGTCGAGTACTTCTTCAAAGCGGTTGCGATAGGTGGCCACCACAAATTCGTACCAAGTACGATGCTCCATCATCCATTGGTCCATCAAGGATAAGGGTATCGAGAGTAATTCGGCATCTTCAACAACTTTGGCCATGATTTGACTTTTTTCACTTCGTGTAGCGCAAATCATCGTCAAGGCACAAGCTTGTCCGGGTTGGAGATAATACATAAAAAATTCGCCACCTTCTTCGTCTTCGCGATAAATTTTAATTTTTCCGCTAATCAAAAGCATCGTGTTTTTAATGTATTGCCCTTTTCGCATAATAACCGTACCCGCGGAAGTGAATTGTGCTGTGGCTTGACGGTCAATGGCCTCGAGTAATGGAACGGAAAAAGAAGGGAAAATCTGTTTTAAAAGAGTATTCATTTAGGAGAAATTAGAGTCGTTTCGCACCTACAAATATAGCATAAAATCAATGGGTTGTCGTGTTTTTGGAACATTGTAATAATCTGTAGTATTGTGTTATTATTTTTTTATTTATTCAAAATTTTATGATATACTGCAGATTATTGATGTAAAAAGTGCAGAAATATCATTTTGTTGCTTTTTTGAGTATACTACAACGTTTTCAGTGAATTATTATCCATTTAACGACTCAAGGGTTTTTGTTTCTGTAAAACGTTGTATTTTTACAAAAAAGACTACTATGAATTTAACACAAGAAGATTGGATCGAGCAATTGGAAGCTGATTCAAATGCAGTGGTACTTGATGTACGAACTGAAGAGGAATGCCATGATGGAATCATTGCAACGGCTAGGAATATTGACATTCACCAAGGTGCTGTTTTTATGTCGGCTATTGAAACTTTGGATAAATCCAAAAATTATTATGTATACTGCCGTTCTGGTATGCGAAGTGCCAAAGCATGTGAAATCATGAATGAATTAGGTTTTGAAAATGCCTATAATTTAATGGGTGGTATTGTGGCTTGGAATGGTGAAGTGGTATCGCCCGAATAGGTGGTGTAATTACTCTTAACAATAATCTAAAAAAAAACGGATCAATGAATGGAATTCCTGAAGAATATCAAATAACAGCGTTGGTGCATCAAGATACCTTTTTGGTGAATGGCGAGTTGAAAAAGTGGACAGGGAAAACGACTCCTGTGTATTCATCTATATCTTCAACAAAAGAGTATGCGCCAACCTTGTTGGGGTCAATTCCTTTTATGACCGAGGCAG
>JBOFUD010000001.1:0-1900 GCA_051652385.1 Flavobacterium sp. | reverse complement strand
ACAGCTGATCTGTTGGCTCTTCCGTAATCATTTTGAATAGGAATGATCGATTCAATAGCCAAAAGCTCTTTTTCAACATACTCAAACATTTCAATTCTCGAAGATTCCTTAATAGGAACTCCACTACCTAAATCTTTTTCGGTCGCAATAACGCCTTTTCCAAAACAGTCAATCATGTAATAGTACGCCAAAGCACGTAAATAGCGCAATTCGCTTTTGTATTGCTCTTGATCTGCTACCGTTACATTATTCAACACGTTCAACAGATTGTTAGCTTGAGGCACTACAAAATAAACACGGTTGTACAAGTACTTAAAGAATTTATTATTTTCATCCCAATTAGAAGTGGTAGTCAATTGATCTAATCCATTATCACCCCAACGGTTTTTCATCCCATCAGCGGTAAATTCTTGAAGATTAACAATTCCTCTCAAGAATGGCGATTCTCCTGGATCATCACCCGCTCCTAAATCTGTGCTTCCCGGTCCTTTGGGTCCTGATAAAGCGAAGGCTCCATAAATTTTAGACACCAATCCTTTGATTGCATTTGGATCTCTTTGCAACAATTGCTCAAGATCTAATTCCACTTTCGGTTTGGTGTTAAGATCATCCGAACAACTATTAAAGGATAGTAGTATTAATCCTAATCCTACTAAACATAATTTTAAATTTTTCATATTTCTTTAAAATGAATTAAAAGTCAAGACTCAAACCAAAAGTATACGTTCTTGGTCTTGGATAAAAGTTATTATCAATTGCATTAAAATTCTCAGGATCTTGTCCAGAATATTTAGTCAATACAAATACATTGTTTACAGAGCCATACACTCTTAACGAAGAACTACGTACGAATTTATTGAACTTGTACCCTAAGGTTATGTTGTCTAAACGTAAAAAGGTAGCGTCTTCTAACAAATGATCTGAGAAAGTATCATTCCCATTAAAATTTTTGTACAAAGGATCTGCAGATCCATCATAGAAATTAAGCACGTTGTTCAATGCGCTTGAAGTACCTTGTATAGCACGATCAGTAAAACCAGTAGTGGTTAATCTAGAATTGTACACTTGACCTCCAAGTTGCCCTCTAAAGTTAGCTACTAAATCCCAGTTTTTGTAATTGAAATTTGTGGTAAAACCGTACGTCCAATTGGGTCTTAATGCTTTGTAATATCTATCGTCATTATCGATTTTATTATCTCCATTTAAGTCTCTAAAAGCACCCGGAATTGGTTTGCCATTTTCATCATAAATTTGTTGGAAAACCCAAGCAGAATAAGGTTGTTGCCCTACAGCATGATTCGCCAAAAACAATCCTGTACCTGTTGGCAAGCCACTTTCAGAGGCTTGAACTTGTGTAATTCCCTTTAGATTAGTTACTTTACTGTAATTATAGGCAATGTTACCACCAATGGAGAAAGAGAAATCTTCAGTTTGAACCGCTTTCACATCAATATTAGCTTCAAAACCTTTACTTTCAATAGAACCCACATTATCAATAAAAGTACTGGTTAATCCTTGTCCAGAAGGAACCGGAACTACAGCCAACAAATCATTGGTATTTCTTTTATAAAAATCAACCGCTCCAGAAAGCACGCTGTTTTTAAACAATTCAAAATCCAAACCTATATTGTAATTGTCTGTTTTTTCCCAAGTAACATTTGGATTAAATGCTTTTGCCGAATACGTCGTGTAGCCCGGTAAATATTGACTATTTGGGTCTCCAATTTCAAAAAATGGGCTTGATGGGAAATATCCAACAGCACCGGTAATGTTTTGCTGACCTGTTTTACCCCATCCTAAACGCAATTTTAAGTTTTGGAAAAATTCAGAATCTTTAATAAAAGTTTCTTCTTTAATTTTCCAAGCAGCACCTACCGCTGGAAAATAACCCCATCTTTTG